>NZ_CP029189.1:1535000-1717500 GCF_008642275.1 Streptomyces venezuelae | reverse complement strand
CGAGTCAGAAACCGTATGGATAGGCGAAGGACATGCGAAAGGTCCGGCGTAGAGGGTAAGACCCCCGTAGCTGAAATCTGTACGGCTTGCTTGCTCATCTCCCAAGTAGCACGGGGCCCGAGAAATCCCGTGTGAATCTGGCGGGACCACCCGCTAAGCCTAAATATTCCCTGGTGACCGATAGCGGATAGTACCGTGAGGGAATGGTGAAAAGTACCGCGGGAGCGGAGTGAAATAGTACCTGAAACCGTGTGCCTACAAGCCGTGGGAGCGTCGTTGTATGTGCTTGCACATGCAGTCGTGACTGCGTGCCTTTTGAAGAATGAGCCTGCGAGTTAGCGGTGTGTAGCGAGGTTAACCCGTGTGGGGAAGCCGTAGCGAAAGCGAGTCCGAATAGGGCGATTGAGTTGCACGCTCTAGACCCGAAGCGGAGTGATCTAGCCATGGGCAGGTTGAAGCGGAGGTAAGACTTCGTGGAGGACCGAACCCACCAGGGTTGAAAACCTGGGGGATGACCTGTGGTTAGGGGTGAAAGGCCAATCAAACTCCGTGATAGCTGGTTCTCCCCGAAATGCATTTAGGTGCAGCGTCGTGTGTTTCTTGCCGGAGGTAGAGCACTGGATAGGCGATGGGCCCTACCGGGTTACTGACCTTAGCCAAACTCCGAATGCCGGTAAGTGAGAGCACGGCAGTGAGACTGTGGGGGATAAGCTCCATGGTCGAGAGGGAAACAGCCCAGAGCATCGACTAAGGCCCCTAAGCGTACGCTAAGTGGGAAAGGATGTGGAGTCGCAGAGACAACCAGGAGGTTGGCTTAGAAGCAGCCACCCTTGAAAGAGTGCGTAATAGCTCACTGGTCAAGTGATTCCGCGCCGACAATGTAGCGGGGCTCAAGCGTACCGCCGAAGTCGTGTCATTGCAGCAATACTCCCAACGGAGGCTGTGATGGGTAGGGGAGCGTCGTGTGCCGGGTGAAGCAGCAGCGGAAGCTAGTTGTGGACGGTTCACGAGTGAGAATGCAGGCATGAGTAGCGATACACACGTGAGAAACGTGTGCGCCGATTGACTAAGGGTTCCTGGGTCAAGCTGATCTGCCCAGGGTAAGTCGGGACCTAAGGCGAGGCCGACAGGCGTAGTCGATGGACAACCGGTTGATATTCCGGTACCCGCTTTGAAACGCCCAATATCGAATCAGGCGATGCTAAGTCCGTGAAGCCGTTCCGGACCCTTCGGGGAAAGGAAAGTGGTGGAGCCGACGAACCAGACTTGTAGTAGGTAAGCGATGGGGTGACGCAGGAAGGTAGTCCAGCCCGGGCGGTGGTAGTCCCGGGGTAAGGGTGTAGGCCGAGGGGTAGGCAAATCCGTCCCTCATTAAGGCTGAGACCTGATGCCGAGCCGATTGTGGTGAAGTGGATGATCCTATGCTGTCGAGAAAAGCCTCTAGCGAGTTTCATGGCGGCCCGTACCCTAAACCGACTCAGGTGGTCAGGTAGAGAATACCGAGGCGTTCGGGTGAACTATGGTTAAGGAACTCGGCAAAATGCCCCCGTAACTTCGGGAGAAGGGGGGCCATTCCTGGTGATCGGACTTGCTCCGTGAGCTGGGGGTGGCCGCAGAGACCAGCGAGAAGCGACTGTTTACTAAAAACACAGGTCCGTGCGAAGCCGTAAGGCGATGTATACGGACTGACGCCTGCCCGGTGCTGGAACGTTAAGGGGACCGGTTAGTGACCTTTCGGGGTTGCGAAGCTGAGAACTTAAGCGCCAGTAAACGGCGGTGGTAACTATAACCATCCTAAGGTAGCGAAATTCCTTGTCGGGTAAGTTCCGACCTGCACGAATGGCGTAACGACTTCTCGACTGTCTCAACCATAGGCCCGGTGAAATTGCACTACGAGTAAAGATGCTCGTTTCGCGCAGCAGGACGGAAAGACCCCGGGACCTTTACTACAGTTTGATATTGGTGTTCGGTTCGGCTTGTGTAGGATAGGTGGGAGACTTTGAAGCAGCCACGCCAGTGGTTGTGGAGTCGCCGTTGAAATACCACTCTGGTCGTGCTGGATGTCTAACCTCGGTCCGTGATCCGGATCAGGGACAGTGTCTGATGGGTAGTTTAACTGGGGCGGTTGCCTCCCAAAGGGTAACGGAGGCGCCCAAAGGTTCCCTCAGCCTGGTTGGCAATCAGGTGTTGAGTGTAAGTGCACAAGGGAGCTTGACTGTGAGACCGACGGGTCGAGCAGGGACGAAAGTCGGGACTAGTGATCCGGCGGTGGCTTGTGGAAGCGCCGTCGCTCAACGGATAAAAGGTACCCCGGGGATAACAGGCTGATCTTCCCCAAGAGTCCATATCGACGGGATGGTTTGGCACCTCGATGTCGGCTCGTCGCATCCTGGGGCTGGAGTCGGTCCCAAGGGTTGGGCTGTTCGCCCATTAAAGCGGTACGCGAGCTGGGTTTAGAACGTCGTGAGACAGTTCGGTCCCTATCCGCTGTGCGCGTAGGAATATTGAGAAGGGCTGTCCCTAGTACGAGAGGACCGGGACGGACGAACCTCTGGTGTGCCAGTTGTCCTGCCAAGGGCACGGCTGGTTGGCTACGTTCGGGAGGGATAACCGCTGAAAGCATCTAAGCGGGAAGCCTGCTTCAAGATGAGTATTCCCACCTCCTTGAGAGGGTAAGGCTCCCAGTAGACGACTGGGTTGATAGGCCAGATGTGGAAGCCCGGTAACGGGTGAAGCTGACTGGTACTAATAGGCCGAGGGCTTGTCCTCAGTTGCTCGCGTCCACTGTGTTAGTTCTGAAGCAACGAACAGTTGCTGGTTTCTAGAGCTAGAACATAACTACAAAGTGTGCTTGTTCGCTCGAAACCGATAGGGTTTCGGTGGTCATAGCGTTAGGGAAACGCCCGGTTACATTCCGAACCCGGAAGCTAAGCCTTTCAGCGCCGATGGTACTGCAGGGGGGACCCTGTGGGAGAGTAGGACGCCGCCGAACAATCTTTCAAAGGACCCTTGGTCCAGCGTTCAACGCTGGACCAAGGGTCCTTTTTTGTTTTTCACCTCTTTACGCCGAAGCGCGGCCATGGGTTGGTTGCGCGAGAATGACTAGCGGTACCCCGAAGACAGGAGTCACACCCATGTCCAACTCTCCCGACGATCGTCCGGAGCGCGAGCCTCGGCGCAACGACGGCGGTGACAGGGGCGGCTACCGCGGGGGCCGTGACGACCGTGGTGGCGACCGTCCGCCGTTCCGTCGTGACGACCGTGGCGCCAGTGGCCGGCCGTCCAGCGGTGGTGGCGGTTTCCGTCGCGATGACCGTGGTGGCCGTCCCTCTGGTGGTGGCGGCGGTTTCCGTCGTGACGACCGTGGTGGCGACCGTCCGTCGTACCCGCGCCGTGACGACGACCGTGGTGGCCGTCCTTCCGGTGGTGGCGGTGGTTTCCGTCGTGACGACCGTGGCGGCGACCGTCCCAGCTTCCCGCGTCGTGACGACCGTGGTGGCGACCGTCCGTCGTACCCCCGTCGTGACGACGACCGTGGTGGCCGTCCTTCCGGTGGTGGTGGCGGTTTCCGTCGTGACGACCGTGGCGGCGACCGTCCGTCGTACCCGCGCCGTGACGACGACCGTGGTGGCCGTCCCTCGTACCCCCGTCGCGACGACGACCGCGGTGGCTTCCGCGGCGGCCGTGACGACCGGGGTGGCGACCGTCCCTCCTACCCGCGTCGCGAGGACGACCGCGGTGGGTACCGCGGTGGCGACCGCCCGTCCTACCCCCGTCGTGACGACGACCGTGGTGGCCGTCCCTCTGGTGGTGGCGGCGGTTTCCGTCGTGACGACCGTGGCGGCGACCGTCCGTCGTACCCCCGTCGCGACGACGACCGTGGTGGCCGTCCCTCTGCTGGTGGTGGCGGTTTCCGTCGTGACGACCGTGGCGGCGACCGTCCGTCGTACCCGCGCCGTGACGACGACCGTGGTGGCCGTCCCTCGTACCCCCGTCGCGACGACGACCGCGGTGGCTTCCGCGGCGGCCGTGACGACCGGGGTGGCGACCGTCCCTCCTACCCGCGTCGCGAGGACGACCGCGGTGGGTACCGCGGTGGCGACCGCCCGTCCTACCCCCGTCGTGACGACGACCGTGGTGGCCGTCCTTCCGGTGGTGGCGGCGGTTTCCGTCGTGACGACCGTGGCGGCGACCGTCCGTCGTACCCCCGTCGCGATGACGACCGTGGTGGCCGTCCCTCGTACCCGCGTCGCGAGGACGACCGTGGTGGGTACCGCGGTGGCGACCGCCCGTCCTACCCGCGCCGTGACGACGACCGTGGTGGCCGTCCCTCTGGTGGTGGCGGCGGTTTCCGTCGTGACGACCGCGGTGGCGACCGTCCGTCCTACCCCCGCCGTGACGACGACCGCGGTGGGTACCGTGGTGGCCGTGACGACCGTGGCGGCGACCGCCCCTCCTACCCGCGCCGTGACGACCGCGGTGGCGACCGTGGCGGGTACCGCGGTGGCCGTGACGATCGCGGTGGTGACCGTGGTGGCTACCGTGGTCGCGATGACCGTGGCGGCGACCGCGAATACCGCTCCGACCGCGACCCGGTCAAGCGGCTTCCGATCGACGAGGACGTCACCGGCCTCGAGATCGACGCCGATGTGCGCCAGGAGCTGCTGAGCCTGCCCAAGGGCCTGGCCGAGGAGGTCTCCAAGAACCTCGTCATGGTCGCCCGGCTGATCGACGACGAGCCCGAGCAGGCGTACGCGTACTCGCGCATCGCCCTGCGACTGGCCTCCCGCGTCGCCGCCGTCCGCGAGGCCGCCGGCTTCGCCGCGTACGCCACGCAGAAGTACAGCGAGGCCCTCGCCGAGTTCCGCGCCGCCAAGCGCATGACCGGCTCGGTCGAGCTGTGGCCCGTCATGGCCGACTGCGAGCGCGGCCTCGGTCGTCCCGAGCGGGCACTGGCCATGGCCGGCGAGCCCGAGGTGCAGAAGCTCGACAAGGCCGGCCAGGTCGAGATGCGTCTGGTCGCGGCCGGTGCCCGGCGGGACCAGGGGCAGATCGAAGCGGCCATCGTGACCCTGCAGAGCCCGGAGCTGGCCTCCAACGCGGTCCAGCCCTGGACGGCGCGGCTGCGGTACGCCTACGCCGACGCCCTGCTGGCGGCCGGTCGTGAGGACGAGGCGCGCGAGTGGTTCGCCAAGACCCTCGAAGCGGACAAGGACGGGGCCACCGACGCCTCCGACCGCCTCGCCGAGCTCGACGGTGTCGAGTTCGTCGACGCGTCCGTCGACCTGTCCGACCTCTCCGAGGAGGAGGACGACGACGAGGACGACGACGAGGACGCGGCGGAGATCGAGGCGGCCGAGCGCGCCTCCGACGTCGCCGAGTACTACGACGAGGACGACGAGGAGTACGAGCCGCTGGAGCAGTCCGACGCCGACTCCGACGCCGAGGGCGACAAGGCCTGAGGCACGGTGACATGAAGAAGGGCGGTACCCCGGCCGGGGTACCGCCCTTCTTCATGTCCGGAAGCGGTCAGCCCAGGCCGCGCAGGACCAGGCCGGTGGCCGGCTTCGGTCCGAAGGAGGTGGACTTGCGGGGCATGGTGACCCCTTGGCGGGCCAGGTTCCGTACGACCTCCTCGCGTACGGGATGCATCAGGACCGCCGTGCCGCCGTGCCGTTCGGCCATGGCGACGGTGGACTCGGCGTCGTGGATGTACGTGATCTCGTCCGGGGCGTCCGGGACGTGCCACAGGGCGTCCAGCAGGGTCGCGTGCAGGACGGTGGCATCCAGTCGGCGCCAGGCCTCGGGGCGGTCGTGGCGGACCGTGCGGTCGAGGAGGGCCGGATCCGGGTCGGTGACGAGGTGGAAGGCGCCGTCACCGGCGAGGACGAAGGCGTTGCCGCGTTCCGCGGCGTCCGCGAGGGCGTCCAGGGCCAGCGGGAGCGGTCCGTCGACCGAGTGCACGCGGAAGTGGCCGTCGAGGGCGGCCAGTGCGTCCGCGACCGGGAGGCGGCGCAGCATCCGGTGGATGGCGCGGACCTGGAGCGGGTAGCGGGCGGTGTCGACGAGGAGGACCAGGCCGAAGTCCCAGGGTGTGGGGGAGCCGTGTTCCTCCTGGAGACGCAGGTACGTCGCCCAGCGGTGGTGGCCGTCGGCGATGAGCGCCTGGCGGTGGCTGAAATCCACCGTGACGGCGGCGATTTCAGCCGGATCCGTGACGGCCCACAGGCGGTGCCGGAAGCCGTCCTCGGTGGTGGTCGAAAGGAGGGGGGCGAGCTGGACGGTCCGTTCGACGACCCTGGCCGCGCCCGCGTCGGGGTCGTCGCCCCGGTAGGTGAGGAGGAGCGGTTCGAGGTTGGCGGAGGTGGCCCGCATCAGGCCGGCCCGGTCGGTGACCACGTCCGGCATGACGTCCTCGTGGGGCAGGACGATGCCCTCCTCGGCGGTGGACAGGGCGAGTGCGCCGATGATGCCGCGCTGGAGGAGGCCGAGCCGGCGCTGTTCGTACACGTAGAGCGCGGGTTGGGGATCGGCGCTGAGGACGCCCTTGGCGAGCCATTCGTGCAGGGTGCGCGCGGCCTGCTCGTTGCGCGCGACCGGGGTGTCCGCCTGCGGCAGGATCAGGCGGACGATGTTGTGCGGGTCGGCGGACTCGAGATGGTCGACCCCGTCGGGGCGCACGACCACGTCGTACGGCGGCGAGGTGACGGCGGCGAGGCTGCCGACACGCTCGGGGACGTAGCGCAGGCCATGGAACGGGGTCAGGCGCAGCCCTTGTCCCGCGGTGCCAGAAGTGGTCATTGGTGCATCGTAAGACGCGTCTCGCCATACGGGATGATCGGGGGAGTACAGAATTCGGACAAGATCGATCTCATGAGGAGCGGACAGGATGACCCGGCAGAGCAGGACCAGTCCCGCGGCGAGTGAGCAGAGTCTGCACCAGGCGTACGACACCGCCCTGTTGGATCTGGACGGGGTGGTGTACGCGGGTGGCCGGGCCATCGGGTACGCCGTGGAGTCCCTGGCCGCGGCGCGGGTCGGCGGGATGCACCTGGCGTACGTCACGAACAACGCGCTGCGCACGCCGGACGCGGTCGCGGAGCACCTCGGTGAGCTGGGCATCCCGACCGAGGCGGCCGAGGTGATCACCTCGGCGCAGGCGGTGGCCCGGCTGATCGCGGAGCAGGTGGAGCCGGGGTCGAAGGTGCTGGTGATCGGCGGGGACGGGCTGCGGGTCGCGCTGCGCGAGCGGGGTCTGGTGCCGGTGGAGTCGGCCGAGGAGGAGGGACTCGCGGCGGTCGTCCAGGGGTACGGGGGTCCCGACCTGCCGTGGGGGCGGTTCGCGGAGGCCGCGTACGCGGTCAACCGCGGGGTGCCGTGGTTCGCGTCGAACACGGACCTGACGATTCCGGGGGCGCGGGGGATCGCGCCGGGCAACGGGGCCGCGGTGGAGGTCGTACGGATCGCCACGGGCGCGGAGCCGCAGGTGGCGGGCAAGCCACTGCCCCCGATGCACCGGGAGACGGTGCTGCGTACCGGGGCGGAGCGGCCGCTGGTGGTGGGGGACCGGCTGGACACCGACATCGAGGGTGCCTTCAACGGGGAGGTGGACTCGCTGCTGGTGCTGACCGGGGTCACGGACGCGGAGCAGCTGCTGAGGGCCGAGCCCCGGCATCGGCCGACGTATGTGGACCGGGATCTGCGGGGACTGCTGACCGGGCAGCCGGAGGTGGAGCCGTGCTCGGAGGGTTTCCGCTGCGGAGGCTGGACGGCGGTCGCGACGAACGGCGGCGTGCTGGAGCTGCGGGAGGCCGGAGAGGGCGGGCAGGGCGGGCAGGGCGGGCAGGGCGGGCAGGGTGGCGAAGCGGGGGATCCGCTCGACGGGCTGCGGGCGCTGTGCGCGGCGGCCTGGACGGCGGCCGGGGACGGGGTCTGCACGCTCGATGCGGCGAAGGCGCTGGCCAGGCTGGGTCTTTAGGGCCGTCCCGGGGGACCCGTCCGTTCGGAGGGTAGGTTAGCCTAACCTGCGTGTTGGTCGAGAGTCCCCCTGAACCCGAACGGAGCGCGGCGCCCGAGAAGGGCGCCGACGCCGCCGTAGCCCGCCCGCGTCATGCCGCGCGCGCCGCCGGTCTGCTCGCCGCTCTCGCGGTGCTGGCGCTGATCGCCGTCGTGAGCATCGCCGTGGGCGCGAAGCAGATGTCCCTGGACGAGGTCTGGCACGGCCTGTTCGCCTACGCGGGAACGCCGAACGACGTGGTGGTGCGGGATCTGCGGATCCCGCGCACCCTGCTCGGGCTGATGGTCGGGCTCGGACTCGGCCTGTCCGGTGCCGTCATGCAGGCGCTGACCCGCAACCCGCTGGCCGAGCCCGGCATCCTCGGCGTCAACGCGGGTGCCGCGGCGGCCGTGGTCTCCGCGATCAGCTTCTTCGGTGCGAGCTCGCTGAGCGAGTTCGTGTGGTGGGCCTTCCTCGGCGCGGCCTTCGTCTCGGTCCTCGTGTACGTGCTCGGCGGCAGCCGCAGTGCGACCCCGGTGCGGCTCGCGCTCGCGGGTACGGCGGCCAGTGCGGCGCTCGTCGGCTACATCAACGCCGTGCAGCTGATGGACAGCAAGGCGCTGGACAAGCTGCGCTTCTGGACGGTGGGTTCGCTGGCCTCGGCCAACATGGACACCGTCCGGCACGTGGCCCCCTTCCTGCTCGTCGGCGCGGTGCTCGCGCTGGTGCTGGGCCGGCCGCTCAACGCGATGGCGATGGGCGACGACACGGCACGGGCGCTCGGCGCCCACCTGACGCGGACCCGGATCGGCGCCATGGTCGCCATCACCCTGCTGTGCGGTGCGGCGACCGCCGCGTGCGGGCCCATCGTGTTCATCGGGCTGATGGTCCCGCACCTCGTGCGGGCCTTCACCGGTCCCGACATGCGCTGGGTGCTCGCGTACTCGGCCGTCCTGTCACCGGCCCTGCTGCTCGGCTCCGACATCGTCGGCCGGGTCGTCACGCGGCCCGCCGAACTGCAGGTCGGCGTCGTGACCGCGCTCATCGGCGGCCCGGTCTTCATCTACCTGGTTCGGCGCAAGAGGATGGCCCAGCTGTGACCGCGACCTCGACCTCGACCGACACACCGACCGGGACGCCGACCGGGACGTCGACAGACGTGTCCTGCGAAGGCCGCCGGTCCGGACCCCGTCCGCTGCGCCTGCCCGGCGGGGTCTCGCTGCGCGTCGAGCGGCGGGCCCTGGCCGTCGGGGTCCTGCTGACCGTTGCGGCGCTCGCGATGTCCGTCGTGCTCATCGGCACCGGCGACTTCGAGATCGCGCCGTGGGACGTCGTACAGACCCTGCTCGGCAACGGCACCCCGGCCACCGACTTCATCGTCAACGACCTGCGGCTGCCGAGGGCCCTGGTCGCGCTGCTCGTCGGCGCGGCGCTCGGGATCTCCGGAGCCGTCTTCCAGTCCGTGTCCCGCAACCCGCTGGGCTCCCCGGACCTGCTCGGCTTCGGCTACGGCTCGGCGGTCGGCGCGCTCGTCGTCATCATCCTGTTCAAGGGCGGCGCCACCGAGGTGGCCGTCGGCGCGCTGGTCGGTGGTCTGCTGGCCGGAGCCGTCGTCTACCTGCTCGCCTACAAGCAGGGCATCCAGGGCTACCGGCTGGTGCTGGTCGGCATCGGCGCCTCCGCGGTGCTCGTCGCCGTGATCCAGTACCTGATCACCAAGGCCCAGATGTACGAGGCCACCCGGGCCATGGTCTGGCTGACGGGCTCGCTGGCCGGCCGGGACTGGGCTCAGGTGTGGCCGCTGCTCGCGGTGTGCGCGGTGCTGTTCCCGCTGATCCTCGGTCAGGGCCGGGCGCTTCGGATGATGGAGATGGGCGACGACGCCGCGTACGCGCTCGGGGTGCGGGTGGAGCGGACGAGGCTGCTGCTGATGCTCGCGGCGGTCCTGCTCACCACCGCGGCGAGTGCCGCGGCCGGGCCCGTCAGCTTCGTCGCGCTGGCCGCGCCGCAGCTGGCCCGGCGGCTGACCCGCTCGCCCGGCGGCAACCTGGTGAACGCCGCCCTGATGGGGTCGGTGCTGCTGATGGTGTCCGACTGGGCCTCGCAGCGGGCCTTCGGCGCCGACCAGCTGCCGGTGGGTGTGGTGACCGGCCTCGTCGGCGGTGTCTACCTGCTCTGGCTGCTCGTCACCGAGCGCAAGGCGGGACGTATATGAACCTGATGAGGAGTACCCAAGTGCAGCGGCTGACCGCGGAGAACGTGACCCTCGGCTACGACCAGCGGGTCATCGCCGAGAACCTGTCGGTGGAGATCCCCGACAACTCCTTCACGGTGATCGTGGGCCCCAACGCCTGTGGCAAGTCCACGCTGCTGCGGGCCCTGTCGCGGATGCTGAAGCCGTCGACGGGGCGCGTGCTGCTGGACGGTCAGGCGATCGGGTCGATGCCCGCGAAGAAGGTCGCCAAGACCCTGGGTCTGCTCCCGCAGTCCTCGATCGCGCCCGACGGCATCACGGTGGCCGACCTGGTATCGCGCGGCCGGTACCCGCACCAGGGGCTGCTGCGGCAGTGGTCGGCCGAGGACGAGCGGATCGTGAACGAGTCGATGGCCTCGACCGGGGTCGCCGAGCTCGCCGACCGGGCGGTGGACGAGCTGTCGGGCGGGCAGCGGCAGCGCGTGTGGATCGCGATGGCGCTGGCCCAGCAGACGCCGCTGCTGCTGCTCGACGAGCCGACGACGTACCTGGACATCCAGCACCAGATCGACGTGCTGGACCTGTGCGCGGAGCTGCACGAGACGCAGGGACGGACGCTGGTGGCGGTGCTGCACGACCTGAACCACGCGGCCCGGTACGCGACGCACCTGATCGCGATGCGGGGCGGGAAGGTCGTCGCGGAGGGGCCGCCGGCGGAGGTGGTCACGGCGGAGCTCGTGGAGAAGGTGTTCGGGCTGCGCTGCCAGGTGATCCCGGATCCGGAGACGGGGACGCCGCTGGTGGTTCCGGCGGCGCGCAAGGCCCGTGTCGTGGCCCGGGCCGAGTAGCCCTCCGGGCCGGGCAGCGGTTTGCGGGTGCGGGCCGGTTGCCGGGGGCGCTGCCCCCGGACCCCCGCGCCTCAAACGCCGGCGGGGCTGGAAGAGCGCCTCAAACGCCGGCGGGGCTGAGGAGAGCGCCTCAAACGCCGGCGGGGCTGGGAAGAGCGTCGGCGGGGGATGGAAGAGGTGCCTGTGGGGCTGGGAGCGGCGGCGGCCGGGGCTAGAGCATGCTCTTCAGGCGGAGCAGGTCTCGGAAGCCGGCTTCCAGTTTGACGCGGCCCGAGGCCCAGGCCTTCGCGAACTTCAGGTCGCCCGCGACCAGCGCCACGAGGTCGTCGCCCGTCATCGCGAGCCGGATCTCGGCCTTCGCCGCGGGCGGGCCCGGGGCGACCGCGTCCACCCGGATCCGGCCCGTGTCGAGGCGGCCCGTGAACGTCTGGTCCAGGTCGGTGATGTGGCAGCTCAGGGAGCGGTCGAACGCGGCCGCGCCGCGTACGCCGGCGTCGGCCCGCGCGAGATTGCCGGAGAGGTTGTCGAGTGCTTCGCGGCACTCCTGGATCGTAGCCATCGTGATCACGACCGTACCGCAGAGCCATGCGTGGTCGCGGGGCGCTTCGAGGTAGCGTCGGGGCATGACCGACGAAGCCGCCGCCCCCGGGGCCGAAGCCCCCGCCGAGCCCGCCGGGCCCGTGGCCCTGGGCGTCGTACGCACGCCCACCGGCCACGCCGGCGTGGACGCGTACCTGGCGCGGCTGGCGGACGCGGACCACCTCGCGGCGGACGGACACGTCGAGGTGTACGAGGATGTCCACCGGGGGCTGCGCGAGGCGCTGACCGCGCTGGACGCACCGCCCGTCCCCGGACCGTACGAAAACAGGAGCTGAACCGAACGTGGCAGGAGTGGCACGCCGCCGCCTGGACGCCGAACTGGTGCGCCGCAGCATGGCCCGCTCGCGCGAGCACGCCGCACAGCTGATCGCCGCGGGCCGGGTGACCGTGGGCGGCACCACCGCGACCAAGCCGGCCACCCAGGTCGAGACCAGCGCGGCGCTGGTGGTCCGCAAGGACGACAGCGACCCCGACTACGTCTCCCGGGGCGGCCACAAGCTGGCCGGTGCGCTGGCGGCCTTCCGGCCGCAGGGGCTGGCCGTCGAGGGCCGCCGTGCGCTGGACGCCGGCGCCTCCACCGGCGGGTTCACCGACGTGCTGCTGCGCTCGGGCGTGGCCCACGTGATGGCCGTGGACGTCGGCTACGGGCAGCTGGCCTGGTCGCTGCAGAGCGACGACCGGGTCACCGTCAAGGACCGTACGAACGTGCGCGAGCTGACGGTGGAGCAGCTGGACGGTGTTCCGGTGGACCTGGTCGTGGGCGACCTGTCGTTCATCTCCATCGGTCTGGTGCTGCCGGCGCTGGTGCGCTGCTGCGCGCCGGACGCGGACCTGGTGCTGATGGTCAAGCCGCAGTTCGAGGTCGGCAAGGACCGGCTGGGCAGCGGCGGCGTGGTGCGCAGCCCGGAGCTGCGGGCCGAGGCCGTGCGCGAGGTCGCGGCGCAGGCGGCGAAGCTGGGGCTGGGTGTTCTCGGGGTGACGGCGAGTCCGCTTCCGGGGCCGTCGGGGAACGTCGAGTACTTTCTGTGGCTTCGGGCGGGGGCACCGGCACTCGACCCGGCGGATGTTGACCGTGCAGTGGCGGAGGGGCCGCAGTGACAGATTCAGCGGGTTCGGCAGGTTCATCGGGTTCACGTGTTTCGGGGGAGGGGCGGACGGTCTTCCTGCTCGCGCACACCGGGCGGCCCGCGGCCATCCGCAGCGCCGAGCTGGTCGTGCAGGGCCTGCTGAGATGCGGGCTGGGCGTACGCGTCATGGAGCACGAGGCGGTGGACCTGCCGCTGCCCGCCGAGGTGGAGCTGGTCACCGAGTCCACCCCGGGGGCCCTGGACGGGTGCGAGCTGCTCATCGTCCTCGGCGGTGACGGGACCCTGCTGCGGGGCGCGGAGTTCGCGCGGGCCTCGGGGGTGCCGATGCTGGGCGTCAACCTGGGCCGGGTCGGGTTCCTCGCCGAGGCCGAGCGCGACGACCTGGACAAGGTCGTGGACCGGGTGGTGACGCGCTCGTACGAGGTCGAGGAGCGGATGACGCTCGACGTGATCGTGCGGACGAACGGCGATGTGGTCCACCGGGACTGGGCGCTGAACGAGGCCGCGGTCCAGAAGGTGTCCCCGGAGCGGATGCTGGAGGTGGTCCTGGAGATCGACGGGCGCCCGGTGACCGGGTTCGGCTGCGACGGGATCGTCTGCGCGACCCCGACGGGTTCCACGGCCTACGCCTTCTCCGCGGGCGGGCCGGTGGTCTGGCCCGAGGTGGAGGCGCTGCTGATGGTGCCGATCAGCGCGCACGCGCTGTTCGCGAAGCCGCTGGTGACCTCGCCGACCTCGGTGCTGGCGGTGGAGGTGCAGAGCGGCACGCCGCACGGCGTGCTGTGGTGCGACGGGCGGCGCACGCTGGAGCTGCCCGCCGGGGCCCGGGTCGAGGTGCGGCGTGGCGCGGTGCCGGTGCGGCTCGCCCGGCTGCACCACGCGTCGTTCACGGACCGGCTCGTCGCCAAGTTCGCGCTCCCGGTGTCGGGTTGGCGTGGCGCGCCGCACTGAGACGCAGCTCACACGACTCCAATAGCACATTCGTTCGAACAACTTGGGGCGGGTGACGTCACATGGCACCCGTGAAACCTCGGTATCGTCGTCCCGTGCTTGAGGAGATGCGGATACGGTCGCTCGGGGTCATCGACGACGCGGTGGTCGAGCTGTCGCCCGGTTTCACCGCGGTGACCGGCGAGACCGGCGCGGGCAAGACGATGGTCGTCACCAGCCTCGGGCTGCTGCTCGGCGGTCGCGCCGACCCGGCCCTGGTGCGGATCGGGGCCAAGGCCGCGGTGGTCGAGGGCCGCATCGTCATGCGCCCGGACGCCCCCGCCGCCGTACGCGCCGAGGAGGCCGGGGCCGAGTTCGACGACGGCGCCCTGCTGATCAGCCGGACCGTGTCCGCCGAGGGACGCTCGCGCGCCCACGTCGGCGGCCGCTCCGTGCCCGTCGGCCTGCTCGGCGAACTCGCCGACGACCTGGTCGCCGTACACGGACAGACCGACCAGCAGGGGCTGCTGCGCCCCGCCCGGCAGCGGCAGGCGCTCGACCGGTACGCCGGAGACGCCGTCGCCGTCCCGCTGGAGAAGTACGGCTCGGCCTACCGCAGGTTCCGTGCCGTCGCCGTCGAGCTGGAGGAGATCACCACCCGGGCCCGGGAACGGGCCCAGGAGGCGGACCTGCTGCGCTTCGGGCTCGACGAGATCGCGGCCGTGGAACCGGTGGCCGGCGAGGACACCGAGCTCGCGGCCGAGGCGGAGCGGCTCGGGCACGCCGAGTCGCTGGCCTCGGCGGCGCAGCTGGCGCACGCCGCGCTCGCGGGCAACCCCGAGGACCCGGAGGCCATCGACGCGAACATGCTCGTCGCGGGCGCCCACCGGGCGCTGGAATCCGTACGGTCCCACGACCCGGCCCTCGGCTCGCTCGCCGAGCGGATCGGGGAACTGGGCATCCTGCTGTCCGACGTCGCCGGGGAACTGGCGGGCTACGCCGACGACCTGGACGCCGATCCGCTACGGCTGGCCGCCGTGGAGGAGCGGCGGGCCGCCCTGACCCAGCTCACCCGCAAGTACGGCTCCGAGGGCACCGTGGACGCCGTGCTGGAGTGGGCGGAACAGGGCGCGGCCCGGCTGCTGGAACTGGACGGCGACGACGAGCGGATCACCGAGCTGACCGCCGAGCGCGACGGACTGCGCGGTGAACTGTCCCAGCTGGCGCAGGCGCTGACGGACGCCCGGGTGGAGGCCGCGACACGCTTCGCCTCCGCGGTGACGCAGGAACTGGCCTCGCTCGCGATGCCGCACGCCCGCGTGACCATCGACGTCCGGCAGACCGACGACCCCGACGGAGTCGACGTGGACGGCCGCCCGGTCGCCTACGGCCCGTCGGGCGCGGACGAGGTCGAGCTGCTGCTCGCCCCGCACCCCGGCGCCCAGCCGCGGCCGATCGCCAAGGGCGCCTCGGGCGGTGAGCTCTCCCGCGTGATGCTGGCCGTCGAGGTCGTCTTCGCGGGCTCCGACCCGGTGCCCACCTACCTCTTCGACGAGGTCGACGCGGGCGTCGGCGGCAAGGCGGCGGTCGAGGTCGGCCGACGGCTGGCCAAGCTGGCCAAGTCGGCGCAGGTCGTGGTGGTCACGCACCTGCCGCAGGTGGCCGCCTTCGCGGACCGGCAGCTGCTCGTCGAGAAGACCAACGACGGATCGGTCACCCGCAGCGGGGTCACCGTCCTGGAGGGCGAGGACCGGATCCGCGAGCTGTCGCGCATGCTGGCCGGCCACGAGGACTCGGTCTCGGCGCGGGCGCACGCCGAGGAACTCCTGGCGGCGGCGCGCGCGGACGCGTGAGACGGCACACGGTGCGCGGGGCCCGGAACGCGCGGCGTTCCGGGCCCCGCGCCGTCCGCTCGTAGCCCTTGTGGGTGAGGCTGAGAGGTGTCCTGCGGCATCTCGTACGGGATACGCACCCGTATGGTCCCGGAACGCGCGTGCGGACTGGCATCCTTGGCGACGTCTCTGCATCCCTCACCCTGGAGCTTCGGCCCGTGAGCAGCTCCCCGGTTTCGACCTCCCCGCCGGCCCAGCCCTACGGCCGGCCGCCGCTGCGCACCGTGCAAGTACTCGGCACGGGTGCGGGCGCGGGCAGCAGCGCGCACGTACGGTCGCTCGCGACCGGCCTCGCCGCGCGCGGGGTACGGGTCACGGTGTGCGCGCCCGTCCAGGCGGAGGGGGAATACGACTTCACCGGCGCGGGGGCGCAGTTCGCGCCCGACGCGGTCAGCGCGCTGCGGGCCGCCTGCGCCGCGGCGGACGTCGTGCACGCGCACGGCGTGCGCGCCGGGATGCGCGCCGCGCTGGCCATACGGGGGCGCCGGGTGCCGCTGGTGGTGAGCTGGCACGGCGAGGGCCCCACGGCGGCCGGTGCGCTCGGGCGGCTGGCACGGATGCTGGAACGGCACGTCGCGCGGGCCGCGGCGGTGGTGCTCGGGGCCTCCTCGGACCAGGTGGACGCCGCGCGGTCGCGGGGTGCCAGGGACGCGCGGCTGGCACCGGTGGCCGTACCGGCGGGCCCGGCGGGTCCGGACGCGGCGGCCGACCCCGGCAAGGTGCGGGCGGAACTCGGCGCGGTGGAACGGCCGCTGCTGATCGCGGTCGGCAGCCTGGTGCCGCACCGCGGGTACTCCGTCCTGCTCGACGCGGCCCGGGAGTGGCGCGGCCTGGACCCCGCGCCGCTGCTCGTGATCGCGGGAGAAGGGCCGCTGCGGGCCGAGCTCTCCCGGCGGATCGAGGCGGAGGGCCTCCCGGTACGGCTGCTGGGGCGCCGCCGGGACGCGGCGCAGCTCCTGGCGGCGGCGGACCTGGCGGTGCTGCCGAGCCGGTGGGAAGCGCGGGCGCTGCTGGCGCAGGAGGCGCTGCGGGTGGGCGTGCCACTGGTGGCCACGGCCGTGGGCGGGGTCCCGGAGCTGGTGGGGGAGGGCGCGGTACTGGTCCCGCCGGGGAAGGCGGGTCCGCTCGCCTCGGCCGTGACCGGGCTGCTGGCCGACCCGGACCGCCGGGCCGCACTGGTGGCTGCGGGGCGCGTCCAGGCCGCGACGTGGCCGTCGGAGGACGACACGGTGGCGCAGGTCCTGTCGGTCTACGACGAACTGATGGAACGCCGCCGGTAGCCTCCCGGCCGGGGAGCGGTGGTCCGGGCGACGCGCCGTTTCGGGGGCTCCGCCCCCGCACCCCCGCACCCCCGCACCCCCGCGCCTCAATCGCCGGCGGGGCTCGAATCGAGCCCCGCAGGGCACGCATCCCCCGCCCAGGCGTCGACGGACGGAGTCCGGCGCAGCGGCGCGAAGCCGGGGAGGCCCGCCAGGGCCGAGGCGTGCGAGCGGCGCGTCAAGAAGGAGTGTGGCGGCGGGCGCGGAGGGCCAGGCTCAGGGAGAGGACCGTTTCGGGGTCGTCCAGGTCCGTGCCCAGGAGTTCCGAGATGCGGGCCAGGCGGTTGTACAGCGTCTGCCGGTTCAGATGGAGTTCACGCGCCGTCTCCGCCTTGCGGCCCGCATGGGCCAGGTACGTCTCCAGCGTCGGGAGGAGCGGCGGCCGCGACGTCGTGTCGTGCGTGCGCAGCGGCCCGATCGCGCGGTCCACGAAGGCGGCCAGGTCGGGGTGTTCGCGCAGCCGCCACAGCAGCAGGTCGATGTCCAGGCGCCGCGCGTCGTACCAGGGCCGGGCCGGCAGGCCGTGGGCCGCCGTGGCGGTCTCCGCGGCGTGCCGCAGGCCCGCCGAGGCCGCCGCCCAGCCGCCCGCCACGCCGACGACCACGGCCGGCGGGGCGTCGGCCCGGTCCAGGCCGGCGCGTTCGACACCTGCCCGCAGCGCGGCCGAGACCCGGTCCGCCACCGCCGTACGTTCCGACTCCGCGCGCAGGGAGACCAGCAGCGGGACACGGCCCTCGACCGGGCGGACGCCGAGCAGGACCGGAACCCCGACGGACGACAGCTCCTCCAGTACCGCGCGGGCCAGGACGGCCCAGTTCCCGGCCGGGCCCAGGTCCGACGCCAGCCGCATCACCACCGGCAGCAGCGGACCGCCGCCCGGCTTGAAGCCCAGGACACGGGCCTGTGCCGGCGCGTCCTCCGCCGAGATGCGGCCCTCCGCGAGATCCGTCAGGAAGTCGCCGCGGCCGCGGGCGGCCAGCTCCTCCTCCTGCCGGGCCTGCATCAGGACCACGGCCAGGACCCCCGCCGTGCGTTCGGCCGCCATCCGGTGCACGGGCAGCAGCGGGGCCGAGACCCCGACCAGGACGACCCGGGCCCGGACCGAGCCGGTGCCGTGGCCCCCGCCCGGGACGTCGATCAGCACCGTGTTCGTGGCGGGTTCGGCCTCGCGCTGGCCCCGTAGGCCCTCCCACACCTGGAGCGGGTCCGCGCCCGCGTCGCCGGCCGTGCTGCCGGCCGCGTACAGGAGCTGCCCGTCGGGGGTCTCCAGGAAGACCGGGTTCCCCGTGAAGTCGGCCAGGATCCGCAGGACCTGTGGGACGCCCCCGCCGCCCAGCAGGGCCTCCGTGCAGCGGCGGTGGACCTCCTCGGCCCGCTGGAGCAGGGCGTAGTGGTGGTTGACGATCTCGGTGTGGACCTCCTCCGTGACCGCCACGAACGGGACTTCCCGGTGCAGCTGGACCAGGGGCAGCCCCGCCGAGCGCGCGGTCTCCACGAGGGTCGCCGGCAGCCGGGTGAAGCGCGGGCCGAGCTCGACCACCAGCGCGGCGATCCCGCGGTCCGCGAGACGGCGTACGAAGGCACGCTGCTCGGCCGGCCGGGTGCCGAGCCCGAGGCCGGTGGTCAGCAGCAGCTCACCGCCCTTGAGCAGGGAGGCGATGTTCGGCACCTCGCCCGCGTGCACCCAGCGGACGGTCCGGCCCAGGCGGTCGGCGCACGCCACCACTTCCGGCAGTCCGCCGCGCAGCCCCGGCAGTTCCAGCGCCCGCTGAACCGTGATCCCGCCCTGGTTTTCCATATCGCGGGACGCTACCGGCAGACCTGTGCCCATCGTCAGGCGGGCTGGATGTTGTGGTTGAAGCGGAAGATGTTGTCCGGGTCGTACTGCCGCTTCAACGCGCCCAGCCGCTGCATGTTCTCGCTGCCGAGGCCGGACACCACCCGCTCCACGCCCTCGTCCCCGGTGAAGTTGAGGTAGACCGCGCCCGTGCTCCACGGCCGGGCGTCGGCGCGGACGTCCTTGACCCACTGCCGGCAGCGCTCGTCGTCGGCCGGGTCCTCCCAGATCCCGAACGGGTGCACCGCCCACGGCGCGTCGCGGTACGGAATCGGGTAGTCGGCCGGGCCGGAGGCCACCGCGCCGCCCTGCGGGAAGACCAGGTGCTGGGTGCCGGTCGGTACCGGCATGGCCTCGGCGCGGGAGCAGAAGACGTCGACGAACGCGTCGGGGCAGCCGGTGAGGTACTCGGCCGACCAGTAGTTCCGCATGCCCGGCGGGTCGTCGATCATGCACTGGAGGTCGGCGTACGGGATGGCCGTGACGATCTCCGACTCGTGCGGGATCGCCAGCAGCGGCCCGGCCAGCTCGCGCATCTCGTCCTCGGGGCCCGCGTAGGTCAGCAGCGCCGCGGCCACCAGCCGGCCGACCAGGTGCTGCGGCACGAACTCCTCGGGCGGGCCGGTGATGTACAGGGCGGCGCCCGAGGCCTCGGGCGGTGCCGCCTCGATGACGTCCCGGTACGTACGGACCACCTCGGGTCCGCGTTCCGGCAGGTACAGCAGCATCGCGATCGACATGGCGGGCAGTTCGTACAGCCGCAGGGTCAGCGAGGTGGCGATGCCGAAGTTCCCGCCGCCGCCGTGCAGCCCCCAGAACAGCTCCGGGTGCTCCTCCGTGGTCGCGTGCACCAGCTCGCCCTCGGCGGTGACCAGGTCCACGCCCAGCAGGTTGTCCACGGCCAGGCCGAACTTGCGGTCCAGCCAGCCGCTGCCGCCGCCCAGGACGTAGCCGCCGACGCCGGTGGTGGAGGCCCGGCCGCCGGTGGTCGCCAGCCCGTACGGTGCGCAGGCCCGGTCCAGGTGGCTCATGGTGGCCCCGCCCCCGATGTGCGCGGCCGAAGCCGCCGGATGGACCGTCACCTCGTGCATCCGCCGCAGGTCGACGACGAGGCCGCCGTCGTTGAGGGACATCCCGGCCACGCTGTGGCCGCCGCCGCGCACGGCGACGTTCAGGTCCAGGTCCCGCGCGAACCGCACGGCTGTCACCACGTCCGCCGTGCTCTCGCACTGGGCGATGACGGCGGGTCTGCGGTCGATCATCGCGTTGAAGACGGTCCGGGCCTCGTCGTACCCCGGATCCTCCGGGGTGAAGACCTCGCCGGACAGATCCTCGCGGAGCGCGGTCAGGGCCGCGCCCGCCTTCGACAGGGGAGCCATGGCTGCCCCCTTCCACCGGAGGGAGGGCATGGGCCGTGAACCGTTCGGATCGAGCCGGGCCCGCGGCGTGGTCCGAAAGACACGGCCTGGGACCCTTCCAGCGTAGGCGCGGACGATCACCGGGGCGCGGCGGGGAAGTCCGCGGCCCCGGCGGGTCGTCCGTCTCAGCCCCCGTACGCCCCGCTGGCCGTCAGCCGCAGGGCCGTGTCGATCAGCGGAACATGGCTGAAGGCCTGCGGGAAGTTGCCGACCTGCCGCTGGAGCCGCGGGTCCCACTCCTCCGCGAGGAGACCCAGGTCGTTGCGGAGCGACAGCAGCCGCTCGAACAGCCTCCGCGCCTCGTCCACCCGGCCGATCATCGCCAGGTCGTCGGCCATCCAGAACGAGCAGGCCAGGAAGGCCCCCTCGTCGCCCTCCAGGCCGTCCACACCGGCCTCCTCGCCCGCCGTCGGGTAGCGCAGGATGAACCCGTCGGGGGTGGACAGCTCGCGCTGGATCGCCTCGATGGTGCCGATGACCCGCTTGTCGTCCGGCGGCAGGAAGCCCATCTGCGGGATCAGCAGCAGGGAGGCGTCCAGCTCCTTCGACCCGTACGACTGGGTGAAGGTGTTGCGTTCCTTGTCGTAGCCCTTCTCGCACACGTCCTGGTGGATCTCGTCGCGCAGCTCGCGCCACCGCTCCAGCGGGCCGTCCGCGTCCCCGCTCTCGATCAGCTTGATCGTGCGGTCCACGGCCACCCAGGCCATCACCTTCGAGTGCACGAAGTGGCGGCGCGGGCCGCGCACCTCCCAGATGCCCTCGTCCGGCTGGTCCCAGTGGGTCTCCAGGTAGCGGATCAGCTTGAGCTGGAGCAGCGAGGCGTAGTCGC
Source organism: Streptomyces venezuelae (assembly GCF_008642275.1). Lineage (NCBI taxonomy): Bacteria > Bacillati > Actinomycetota > Actinomycetes > Kitasatosporales > Streptomycetaceae > Streptomyces > Streptomyces venezuelae. The sequence continues at coordinate 1,696,549 of NZ_CP029189.1, read as the reverse complement.
TGCGGGCGAGCCCGGTCATGTGGCCCAGGTGCAGGGCCTCGGTGACCTCGCCGTACACGTCGAGCTGCAGCTGGCCCGCGGCGCCGTTCCCGACGCGGACCGGGCGGGAGTTCTCGTAGCCCGGCAGCCAGTCCAGCTCGGTCTCGCCGAGCTCCCGCTCGCCCGCGATCCCGTACATGATCTGCAGGTTCTCCGGGTCGCCGGCCACCGCGCGCAGCAGCCACTCGCGCCAGGCGCGGGCTTCCTCGCGGTAGCCGGTGCGCAGCAGCGAGGAGAGGGTGATGGCCGCGTCCCGCAGCCAGGTGTAGCGGTAGTCCCAGTTCCGGACCCCGCCGATCTCCTCGGGGAGGGAGGTGGTGGGCGCGGCGACGATCCCGCCCGTGGGGCCGTACGTGAGGGCCTTGAGGGTGATCAGCGAGCGGATCACGGCCTCCCGGTAGGGCCCGTGGTACGTGCACTGCTCGACCCACTCGCGCCAGAAGTCGGTGGTCGACTCCAGGGCCGCCTCGGCGTCGGGGGTCTCGGGCGCGTCGCGGTGCGAGGCCTGCCAGCTGATGCTGAAGGCCTTCCGGTCGCCGGGGCCGACGGTGAAGTCGGAGTACGTCGTCAGGTCCTTGCCGTAGGTCTGCGCGTCGGAGTCCAGCCAGACCGAGTCGGGGCCGGCCACGGCCACGGTCCGCCCGTCGACCCTGTGCACCCACGGCACGACCCGCCCGTAGCTGAAACGCATCCGCAGGGCGGAGCGCATCGGCACCCGCCCGCTGATGCCCTCCACGATGCGGATCAGCTGCGGCGCGTGATCCTCGCGGGGAGGCATGAAGTCGATCACGCGGACCCTGCCGCGCGGGGTGTCCCACTCGGACTCCAGCACCAGCGAGTCACCGCGGTAGCGGCGGCGGGTCGCACGCGGGGCCTCGGTGCCCGCCGGGAACGACGGGCCGATCCGCCAGAACCCGTGATCCTCGGTGCCGAGAATGCTCGCGAACACGGCGTGCGAGTCGAAGCGTGGCAGGCACAGCCAGTCCACCGCTCCGTCCCGACAGACCAGTGCTGCGGTCTGCATGTCCCCGATCAGTGCGTAATCCTCGATGCGCCCGGACACGTGCATCTCCAGTCGAACGGCCACGTCCGCCCCCGCGGGGGCGCTTGCATTGCGCTGTTGAGCGGTCTCCTGTGTGCAGAGAGTGCCGCGTGAGCCCCATGATTCCGCATACCGGCCCGGTTAGGCCGTCCGACGGACTGCTCGGCGGCGCTGTGTGCAATATCCGAGCAGGATATGACGGCACCCTAGTGATCTCCGTGATCCTGTGGAGAATGCGGTTGCGCCGAACGGGTGAGCAGCGGCGATGCCGCCCCGGCGGACTCGCGTGCCCCCGGACGGAGCCCGCGCGCCGCGTGCCCGGAGGCGGACCCCGCCGGGCGCTGATAGGCTGGTACCCCGTGGACCGGTGGTCTGCCTGTGCGAATCAGGGGCCCCGAAACCGCAGCTTCGGCGCCCCCAGAGAGCCTCCGGTTCGATGGTGACCGGCGCCGGACGCACCTCACTTCGCGACCACGGGAGCCCCCTCTTGGCGAGCACAGCCATGACGACCAAGCACATCTTCGTCACCGGGGGTGTCGCTTCCTCCCTCGGCAAGGGCCTGACGGCCTCCAGCCTGGGTGCGCTGCTGAAGGCGCGCGGTCTCCGGGTCACGATGCAGAAGCTCGACCCGTACCTGAACGTCGACCCCGGCACGATGAACCCGTTCCAGCACGGCGAGGTGTTCGTCACCAACGACGGCGCCGAGACGGACCTGGACATCGGCCACTACGAGCGCTTCCTCGACGTCGACCTCGACGGCTCGGCCAACGTCACCACCGGCCAGGTCTACAACACGGTCATCGCCAAGGAGCGCCGCGGCGAGTACCTCGGTGACACCGTGCAGGTCATCCCGCACATCACCAACGAGATCAAGCACCGCATCCGCCGCATGGCGACCGAGGACGTCGACGTCGTCATCACCGAGGTCGGCGGCACCGTCGGCGACATCGAGTCGCTGCCGTTCCTGGAGACCGTCCGCCAGGTCCGCCACGAGGTCGGCCGCGACAACGTCTTCGTCGTGCACATCTCGCTGCTCCCGTACATCGGTCCCTCCGGTGAGCTGAAGACCAAGCCCACCCAGCACTCGGTCGCGGCCCTGCGCAACATCGGTATCCAGCCCGACGCGATCGTGCTGCGTGCCGACCGTGACGTCCCCACCTCCATCAAGCGCAAGATCTCGCTGATGTGCGACGTGGACGAGGCGGCCGTCGTCGCCGCGATCGACGCCAAGTCGATCTACGACATCCCGAAGGTGCTGCACACCGAGGGCCTGGACGCCTACGTCGTGCGCAAGCTCGACCTGCCGTTCCGTGACGTCGACTGGACGGTGTGGGAGGACCTGCTCGACCGGGTCCACAACCCCGACCACGAGGTCAAGGTCGCGCTCGTCGGCAAGTACATCGACCTGCCCGACGCCTACCTGTCGGTGACCGAGGCGCTGCGCGCCGGCGGTTTCGCCAACAAGGCCCGCGTCCAGATCAAGTGGGTCACCTCGGACGACTGCAAGACCGCGGCGGGCGCCGCGGCCCAGCTCGGCGACGTCGACGCGATCTGCGTGCCCGGCGGCTTCGGCGACCGCGGTGTCAACGGCAAGGTCGGTGCGATCACCTACGCCCGCGAGAACAAGATCCCGCTGCTGGGCCTGTGCCTGGGTCTGCAGTGCGTGGTCATCGAGGCCGCGCGCAACCTCGCGGGCATCGACGACGCCAACTCCACCGAGTTCGACGCCTCCACGCCGCACCCGGTCATCTCGACCATGGAGGAGCAGCTGGCCTTCGTCGAGGGCGCGGGCGACCTGGGCGGCACCATGCGCCTGGGCATGTACCCGGCGAAGCTCGCCGAGGGCTCCATCGTGCGCGAGGTCTACGGCGACGAGGCGTACGTGGACGAGCGCCACCGGCACCGCTACGAGGTCAACAACTCCTACCGCGGCGAGCTGGAGAAGAAGGCGGGCCTCGTCTTCTCCGGCACCTCCCCGGACAACAAGCTCGTCGAGTACGTCGAGTACCCGCGCGAGGTGCACCCCTACCTGGTGGCCACCCAGGCCCACCCGGAGCTGCGCTCGCGCCCGACGCGCCCGCACCCGCTGTTCGCCGGTCTGGTGAAGGCGGCCGTGGAGCGGCAGCAGTCCGCGAAGTGAGAGCCTGACCGCATAACGTAGGCAGCCGGGGCACGGATCGTGCCCCGGCTGTCGCGTTCTCGGGGAAGGTATCGGCCATGGCCATGGGCAACGACATCGTGGACACACCGGAGTCGTGGGAGGTCGTCGCCTCACGGACCCCCTTCGAAGGCGCGAAGACGGCCGTCCGTTCCGACCAGGTCCGGATGCCCGACACCTCGGTGGTGCGCCGCGACTACCAGGTGCACCCCGGTTCGGTGTGCGTCCTCGCCCTCGACGAGGAGCAGCGGGTGCTGGTCCTCAAGCAGTTCCGCCACCCCGTACGGCACCGGCTGTGGGAGCTCCCGGCCGGGCTGCTGGACGTACCGGGCGAGAACCCGCTGCACGCCGCCCAGCGGGAGCTGTACGAGGAGGCGCACGCCAAGGCCGGCGAGTGGCGGGTGCTGGCCGACTTCTTCACCTCGCCCGGCGGATCCGACGAGGCCGTCCGGATCTTCCTCGCGCGGGATCTGGCGGAGGCCGACGGGGAGCGGTACGAGGTCTCCGAGGAGGAGGCCGACATGGAGATCGCCCGCGTTCCGCTCGCGGACCTGGTCCGCGGGGTGCTGGCCGGCGAACTGCACAACCCCGGGCTGGTGACCGGGGTACTGGCCCTCGCGGCCGCCCTCGCCTCCGACGGCGGCATCGAGGCCCTGCGCCCGGCCCTCGCCCCCTGGCCGGCCCGCCCGTACGAGGCGTAGGCGCAGGCGGCTCCAGCTCCGGCTCCTGCCGGCACCTCCCCGCGGACGGCCGGGAGCCCGGGGCACCGGGTTCGGGGCGGAGCCCCGGGGAGCGCCGCGAGTGAGGGCAGGGGGACGGCCCCGCGCGGCCGCGCACCCGCTCCGGGGCGCAGGCGGCGGCGGCCCGGCCACCGACATGCGAAAAAGCCGACCATCCGCTGATCCGATTGGGGGATTTACCCGCCACGCTCCCCCCGGGTCGTCGCTCTGCGTGAACTACGCTCGCAATCCGGTGGCAGGGAGAGGAGCGGATCCGTGGCGGATTTCGTCGGGCGGCGGCGTGAGCTCAAGGAGCTGCGCGAGGACATCGCGCGAACCGGGCTCGACACGCTTTCCGGCCGCAAGGCCAAGGCGCCCCGGGCCCGGGTGCTGCTCGTCGCCGGACGGCCGGGCTCCGGCCGCACGGCCCTCGCCGAGGCCTTCGTGCACGAGATCGCCGAGGAGTACCCCGACGGAGTGCTCCGCACCCGGCTCACCGCCCCCGGCGGGGAGACCGTGGCCACCGAGCGGGCCGTCCGGACCCTGCTGGAGGGACTGGGCAGGCCCACGCCGCCCGGGGCCGGCGAGGACGAGCTGAGCTCCGCCCTGCGCACCGCCCTCGAAGGCCGCCGGGTCGTCATCCTGGTCGACGACGCCGCCGACCCCCAGCAGGTGGACGCGCTGCTGCCGGACACCCCCGAGTGCCTCGTCGTCGTCACCGCCGAGGGGCCGCTCACCGGGATCCCGGACGTCCGGCCCTGCACCCTCGGCGGACTCGACACACCCTCCGCCGTGGAACTGCTCGTCCAGCGCATCGGCGACACCCGGGTCACCGCCGACCCGCGGGCCGCCGAGGCCCTCGCCGAGGAGTGCGGGGGCCAGCCCGCCGCGCTCGTCCTCGTCGGCGGATGGCTCGCCGCCCACCCCAAGGCCTCCGTCGCCGACGTGGCCAAGCAGCTCCACGACATGCCCGCCACCACCGGCGGCCCGCTCGCCCGGGGCTTCCGGCTGGTCTACGAGTCCCTGCCGCAGCCCGCCCAGCGGACCCTGCGGCTGCTGCCGCTCGCCCCCGCCGGCATCGTGGACCCGCACACCGCCTCCGCCCTCGCCGGCTGCTCCGTGGCCGCCGCCCAGTCCACCCTGGACGACTTCGCGGGGCTGGGGCTCATCCGCCCCTCCCGCGACGGCCTCTTCATGCTGCCGGGCTGCCTCGCGCCGCTGCTCCAGGCCCTCCTGGAGGCCAAGGAGCGCCCCGCCGAGGTCCAGCTGGCCCGGGCCCGGATGCTGGAGCGCACCGTACGGCTGCTGCACTCCTGCCGGGCCATGGCCGAGGCCGAGGAGCCCGGGGTGGACGCCGCCGTCGACGACGGCCTCCGTGAGCTGCTGGACGGCCTGCCGCGCGCCCTGCGCTTCCCCGACCGGCGGGCCGCCGCCACCTGGCTGGACACCCGGTTGCCCGCACTCACCGCCGCCGCCTCCCTGGCCGTGGCCGACGGGGAGCTGGACACCCTGGCCCGGCGGCTGGTCGCGGCCCTCGTACGGGCGCTGGCGGACCACCGGGGCACGGCGGCGGCCGCCCCCGAGCTGTACGGCCTGCACCGCCTGGTCCTGGACGTGGCCGAGCGCCGCAACCTGCGCCGGGAGCAGGCCGCCGCGCTGCTGAACCTGGCCGACCTGGACGCCGGGACCGGCCGGACCCAGGAGGCCCTGGAGCGCTACCGGGCCGCGCTGGACGCCGGCCGGGCGGCGAACGATCCGTACGCCACGGGCCGCGCGATGGAATCCGTAGGAGGCGCCTACCAGGAACTGGAGGACTGGCACCGGGCCGCCGACTGGTTCGGCCGGGCCCTCTCCCAGGCCCTCGCGCGGGGCGAGCGCGCGGACGAGGCCCGGCTGTACGGGCGGCTCGGGAACGTCCACACCTACGCGGGGCGGTACGGGGACGCGCTGCGCAGCTGGCGGGCGGCCGCCGCGGGCTACCGGAAGCTGGCCGATGTGCCCGGGCAGGCAAAGGCGTTGAGTGAGATGGCGCGGGTCCAGGAGTACGCCGGCCGGCCCGAGGAATCGCTGCACACCTGCCGGGACGCGGTGGAGCTGGCCCGCAAGGCCGGCGACCAGCGGCTTCAGGCCGCACTGCAGGTCCGGCTGGCCGACACGCTGGACCGGCTGGGGGACCCCGCGGCTGCCAGGCTGCACCGCTCCGCAGCCGACAGATTGCTGGGAGATGACCCCGCAGCCTGCGAAATCCGCAGTGCTTCCGACTGAGATTATTCGTTTGCAAGGCTAGACAGCGACTCATCCTTCATTAGACTGGGTTCACCGCGGCTTCCCGTGGTGCATCCCGTTGCGCGTTCTTGTGGGCGGGTATGTATGGAAGTGCCCCCGAAAATCCCCTGAGCCAAGGACCGTGATCGACGATGAAGGTCGGCATCCCCCGCGAGGTCAAGAACAACGAGTTCCGGGTCGCCATCACGCCCGCCGGCGTGCATGAGCTGGTCCGTAACGGCCACCAGGTCTTCATCGAGCAGAACGCCGGTGTGGGTTCCTCGATCACGGACGCCGAGTACGTCTCGGCCGGCGCCGAGATCCTCGCCACCGCGGACGAGGTCTGGGCCACCGCCGACCTGCTGCTCAAGGTGAAGGAGCCCATCGCGGAGGAGTACCACCGTCTCCGCAAGGACCAGACGCTCTTCACCTACCTGCACCTGGCCGCCTCCCGCGAGTGCACGGACGCCCTGCTGGAGTCCGGCACCACCGCCATCGCCTACGAGACGGTCGAGCTCGCCAACCGCGCGCTCCCGCTGCTCGCCCCGATGTCCGAGGTCGCGGGCCGCCTGGCCCCGCAGGTCGGCGCCTACCACCTGATGCGCTCGGCCGGCGGCCGCGGCGTCCTCCCGGGCGGTGTCCCCGGCACCCACGCCGGTGAGTGCGTCGTCATCGGCGGCGGCGTCTCCGGCTGGAACGCCGCGCAGATCGCCATCGGCATGGGCTTCCACGTGACCCTGCTCGACCGCGACATCAACAAGCTCCGCGAGGCCGACAAGATCTTCGGCACGAAGATCAAGACGATCGTCTCCAACGCCTACGAGCTGGAGAAGGCCGTCGTCGAGGCCGACCTCGTCATCGGCGCGGTGCTGATCCCGGGTGCGAAGGCCCCGAAGCTGGTCACCAACGAGCTCGTCGCCAAGATGAAGCCCGGAAGTGTCCTTGTCGACATTGCGATCGACCAGGGCGGCTGCTTCGAGGACTCCCGTCCGACCACTCACGCCGAGCCGACCTTCACGGTCCACAACTCGGTCTTCTACTGCGTCGCCAACATGCCGGGCGCGGTGCCGAACACCTCCACCTACGCGCTGACGAACGCGACGCTGCCCTACATCGTGCAGCTCGCCAACCTCGGCTGGGCCGAGGCGCTGCGTCGTGACGCCGCGCTCGCCCTGGGTCTCAACACCCATGACGGCCAGGTCGTTTACGGTCCCGTCGCCGAAGCCCACGGCATGGAGACCCTTGAGCTGAGCACGCTGCTCGGCTGATCCGTCAACGACTGACGTCAATCTCACGTATCCGGCCGGACCTTGCCCGCAAGGTCCGGCCGGACGTGTTCGCGGGACGCCCCAGGACCCCGCTCAACTCGCCTCGAACGTAACCCTTTAACCCTTTCGCACACCCGCGAAACTTCGCAGTGACAGCTCGTGCGCCCTTGACAGAGTGGTGTTCGGTTGCCGACACATCGTGCCGGGTCCGGCGGATTGTGTTGCCGCTGGGCGGTGACACGCCATAGAGTCGCCAACCGTCGGCATGGTGCCACGCTGACCTATCGATAAGTGTCCTGGTCACGTCCGAGGAGGTAAGACGACTTGTGAATGAGTCGACATTTGCTCCTGGGGGTGGTCGAGCAGGGATGCCTGAGCGGGGCCAGGGCCCTACCGGGCTCGAAGCCGTCGGCTCCGTCGCAGTACGCACCTTCGCAAACCACCAGCACATGACGACGCCCCAAAAGAGCATGGACGGCCTAGACGTGAACTCCAGGGCCGGCGACCTGAGCGGCGAAAAGCCCGTGGGTTTCGCCGACTACGACAATGTGCCCGAGGGGCACTTCTACGACCCCGACGCGGAGTACGAACCGGACCCCGAGTACGCGGCCACCCTCGCCCCCGACGCTGCCCGTCAGCGCCGTGAGCGGATCGGCCCGACCGGACGCCCGCTTCCGTACTTCCCGATCCCGGGTCCGCTGACCGACCACGGTCCGGCGAAGATCATCGCGATGTGCAACCAGAAGGGCGGCGTGGGCAAGACCACGTCGACCATCAACCTGGGTGCCGCGCTCGCCGAGTACGGGCGCCGCGTGCTGCTCGTCGACTTCGACCCGCAGGGCGCGCTGTCCGTGGGTCTCGGCGTGAACCCGATGGAACTCGACCTGACGGTCTACAACCTGCTCATGGAGCGGGGCATGTCGGCCGACGAGGTGCTGCTCAAGACCGCGGTCCCGAACATGGACCTGCTGCCGAGCAACATCGACCTGTCCGCTGCCGAGGTGCAGCTGGTCAGCGAGGTCGCGCGCGAGTCCACCCTGCAGCGGGCCCTGAAGCCCCTGATGGCCGACTACGACTACATCGTGATCGACTGTCAGCCCTCGCTCGGTCTGCTGACCGTGAACGCCCTGACGGCGGCTCACAAGGTCATCGTCCCGCTGGAGTGCGAGTTCTTCGCGCTGCGCGGCGTGGCGCTGCTGACCGAGACCATCGAGAAGGTGCAGGAGCGGCTCAACCCCGAGCTGGAGCTCGACGGCATCCTCGCCACGATGTACGACTCCCGTACGGTGCACAGCCGTGAGGTGCTGGCGCGCGTCGTCGAGGCCTTCGACGACCACGTCTACCACACGGTCATCGGCCGCACGGTGCGCTTCCCGGAGACCACGGTCGCCGGTGAGCCGATCACCACGTACGCCTCCAACTCCGTCGGCGCCGCCGCCTACCGCCAGCTGGCCAGGGAGGTGCTCGCCCGGTGTCACGCCGAGTGAGTCTGCCCGGAGCCGACGAACTGTTCCGTACGACCGGGGGGATGGCGCTCCAGTCGTCCTCGCCGCGGCGCGGGGCCGAGGAGGCGCCCGCCGCGGAACACTCGGCCACTTCGGCCGAGGGCGCGGCGGGCGAGGGCCGGGGCCGGGCGGTCGCGGACACCGGCGGGCCCGTCGTGGGGCAGCCCAGGCGGCCGCAGGAAGGTTCTGCCGGACCGGCCGGCGGCGTGGGCTCCGCCCCGGCCGGCGCGGGCCGCCGGGGCAAGGGCCAGGGCAGGGGCGCGAACCGGCGCCCCAGCGGCCGCGAGCGCCACGACGAGAAGATCACGGTCTACGTCTCCGCCGAGGAGCTGATGGACCTGGAACACGCGCGGCTGGTGCTGCGCGGGGAGCACGGGCTGGCGGTGGACCGGGGCCGCATCGTCCGCGAGGCGGTCGCGGTCGTCCTCGCCGATCTGGAATCCCGCGGGGACGCGAGCATCCTCGTACGCCGCCTGCGCGGCCGCTGACACCCCGCCTGTCGCCCTGCGGGCCTGCTCCTGGGGTGTGTGCGGGTCGCCTGTCGCCCTGCGGGCTTGCTCTGGGGTGTCCGGGCCGCCTGTCGCCCTGCGGGCTTGCTCCTGCGGTGTTTGGGCCGCCCATCGCCCTGCGGGCCGCTCCTGCCGTGTTGGGCCGCTTGTGCGGTGCGGGGTCCGGGCCGCCTGTGCGGCGTGCGGCCCGGCGCCCTGCCTCTCCGGGCCGTTGCTCGGGCTCGGGTCCGCCTCCCCGGGCGTCCGGTGTCCCGGCCGCTTGCCGCTCTACGAACCTGATCGCCCGGTGTCCGGGCCGCCTGTCGCCCTGCGGGCTTGCTCTGCGGTGTCCGGGCCGCCCGTGCGGCGTGCGGCGCGGGGGCCGGCGCCGTGCCTCTCCGGGCCGTTGCCCGGGCCTGCGGCCCGCCTTCCCGGGCCCCGGCGTGCGGAGTCCCGGTCACCTGCCACCCGGCGGGCCCGTTCCTTTCGCCGTCCCGGCCGTACGGGCCGCCTGTGCGCGGTGGGTCGGCCTGCGGCCCGCCTTCCCGGAACCTCGGGCGTGCGGTCCGGGCGGTGGTCCACCGGGGAGCGCGGGGGAGCCCGTAGGCTGCGGGGAGCCGCGGCCACGGCGCCCGGCCCCTCCACACCGCCCCCCCCATGCACCTCCTGGACCGCGATGCCCCTCCCCGCCGAATCCGGCCGACCGACCCGGCGCGCCCTGGGGCGCGGGCCCGGCGCCCCTGACGCGGACGGGCAGGACGGGGGAGCGGCTCCCGAAGCCCCCGAAGCCCCTGAGGCGCACGCTGCGCGCCCCGCGCCCACGTCGGGTGGTCCCGAGCCGGAACGTTCCCCCGGGCCCGCAGGCGGGCAGCAGGAGCCCGTCGAGCCCGCTCTGGCCCCGGGCACCGACACACCGCCGGCCCACCCCGCGGCGGAAACCGCCCCGTCCGAGGCCCCGTCCACCGGCCCCGCCGCCGACCCGGCCGCCGGCTCGGCCTTCGGCCTGGACGCCGGCTCCGAGGTCCGCCCGGACACGGGTTCCGGCGGTCGGCCGGAGGGCGGGGACGGCCGGTTCACGCTGCGGCTGGCCAACTTCGAGGGTCCCTTCGACCTGCTGCTCCAGCTGATCTCCCGGCACAAGCTCGACGTCACCGAGGTCGCGCTGTCCAAGGTCACCGACGAGTTCATGGCGCACATCCGTGCCATGGGGCCCGACTGGGACCTCGACCAGACCACCGAGTTCCTCGTCGTCGCCGCCACCCTCCTCGACCTGAAGGCCGCCCGGCTGCTGCCGGTCGCCGAAGTCGAGGACGAGGCGGACCTGGCCCTGCTGGAGGCCAGGGACCTGCTTTTCGCCCGGCTGCTCCAGTACCGCGCGTACAAGCAGATCGCCGAGATCTTCGAGCGGCGTGCGGAGGCCGAGGGCAGGCGGTACCCGCGGACGGTCGGCCTGGAACCGCACCACGCCGACCTGCTGCCCGAGGTCGTCATCAGCATCGGGCCGGAGGGGTTCGCCCGGCTCGCCGTGAAGGCCATGCAGCCCAAGGCCAAGCCCCAGGTCTACGTGGACCACATCCACGCCCCGCTGGTCAGCGTGCGCGAGCAGGCCGGGCTGGTGGTGCTGATGCTGAAGGCCCGCGGGGAGGCGACCTTCCAGGAGCTCACCGAGGACGCCGGGGACACGCTCACCGTCGTCGCGCGCTTCCTGGCCCTGCTGGAGCTCTACCGGGAGAAGGCGGTCGTCCTCGACCAGGAGGAGGCCCTGCGGACCCTCACCGTGCGCTGGAGCGGCGGGGACGGTGACGGCATGCCGACCGTGACCGACGAGTTCGACCAGATCGTGGAGGCGAAGGATTGAACGGCGACGTGAGCGCGGTGGCCGCGCTGGAGCTGAAGCCGGCCCTGGAGGCCGTGCTGATGGTGGTGGACGAGCCGGCCACCGAGGCGCACCTGGCCAAGGTGCTGGAGCGGACCCCGCGCGAGGTCGGACAGGCGCTGCGGGAGCTCGCCGACGAGTACACGGCCGCGCGCCGGGGCTTCGAGCTGAGGCTGGTCGCCGGCGGCTGGCGGTTCTACACCCGGGCCGAGTACGCACCGGCGGTGGAGGGCTTCGTACTGGACGGCCAGCAGGCCCGGCTCACCCAGGCGGCCCTGGAGACCCTGGCGGTCGTCGCGTACCGCCAGCCGGTGAGCCGGTCGCGGGTTTCCGCGGTCCGCGGAGTCAACTGCGACGGGGTCATGCGGACCCTCCTCCAGCGCGGTCTGGTGGAGGAGGCGGGGACGGAACCCGAAACAGGTGCGATCCTGTACAGGACGACGAACCACTTTTTGGAGCGGATGGGCCTGCGCGGCCTTGCCGAGCTCCCGGAGCTCGCGCCCTTCCTCCCCGAGGCGGACGCGATCGAAGCCGAGACGCAGGAAGGTGTTCCGTCGTTCGATCCGGACGCACCGGACACAGATGCAGACGACGACAAGACGACGGAACTTTGATGCGAAGCAGCGGCAACGGCAACGGTGGCGGCAACAGGAACAGCGGCGGTGGCGGCGGGCGCGGTAGTGCCCGCGGCGGCTCCTCCAGCGGCGGCGGTGGCTACCGCGGAAGCGGCTCCGGCGGTGGCAGCGGCTCCGGCGGCTCCCGTGGCGGCAGCTCCGGCGGCGGCTACCGGGGCGGCAGCTCCGGCGGGTCCCGCGGTGGCAGCTCCGGCGGCTCCCGCGGCGGCTACCAGGGCGGTGGCGGCTACCAGGGCGGCGGCTCCGACTCGCGCGACCGCGACCAGCCGGCTCCCCGCATCCGCAACCCGCGTCCCGAGGAGCGTCGCTACGACGTGGGCCCCGAGGGCGAGCGCAGCGGACGCAGCGGCCCCAAGGCCGGCGGCGGCGGTGCCCGCGGCGCGGCGGCCCGCGGTGGCGCCAAGGGCGGTCCCCGGACCTCCAGGACCCCCGGCATCGGCGGTGCCGGCGGCCCGCGCAGCGGCCCCGGCAGCCGGAGCGGCCAGTCCCGCCCCCGCGAGCTGGACGCGCGGATCGAGGAGCGCGTGCGCGACCGGTACGCCGACAAGCCCGTGGTCAAGACCCCGAAGACCTTCCCGGGTGCCGAGGAGGAGGGCGAGCGTCTGCAGAAGGTGCTCGCCCGCGCCGGCATGGGTTCGCGCCGCGCCTGCGAGGAGCTCATCGAGCAGGCCCGCGTCGAGGTCAACGGCGAGATCGTGCTGGAGCAGGGCCGCCGAGTGCAGCCCAAGGACGAGATCAAGGTGGACGGCCTGACCGTCGCCACCCAGTCGTACCTGTTCTTCGCGCTGAACAAGCCGGCCGGTGTCGTCTCCACGATGGAGGACCCGGACGGCCGCCAGTGCCTGGGCGACTACGTCACCAACCGTGAGACCCGGCTCTTCCACGTCGGCCGGCTCGACACCGAGACCGAGGGCATCATCCTGCTCACCAACCACGGCGAGCTGGCCCACCGCCTCACGCACCCGAAGTACGGCGTGCAGAAGACGTACGTGGCCGCGATCACCGGCTCGCTGCCGCGTGACATCGGCAAGCGGCTCAAGGACGGCATCGAGCTGGAGGACGGGTACGCCCGCGCCGACAACTTCCGCGTCGTCGACCAGGTCGGCAAGAACTACCTGGTCGAGGTGACCCTCCACGAGGGCCGCAAGCACATCGTGCGCCGCATGCTGTCCGAGGCGGGCTTCCCCGTCGACAAGCTCGTCCGGACCTCCTTCGGTCCCATCGAGCTGGGCGACCAGAAGTCCGGCTGGCTGCGCCGCCTGACCAACACCGAGGTCGGCATGCTGATGCGCGAGGTCGGTCTCTAGGACGCGGGCCGGTCGCCCCGCAGGCGGCCGGTACGACCACGGAAAACCCGCGGTGCCCTTTCGGGCGCCGCGGGTTTTCTGCTTGCCGGGAACCCCGGTCACTGTTTATAGTCAATCTGACCATTAAGCAGTAGGAGGGGGGTCGTCATGAGCTGGACCATGAGCTGGACCGAGGTGCTGGGCTTCGCCACCGGCGCCCTGTGCGTCTGGCTGGTCGCCCGGCAGCACGTGGCCAACTGGCCCATCGGGATCGCCAACAACGTCTTCTTCATCGTGCTCTTCGCCCAGGCCGGCCTCTACGCCGACGCCGGGCTCCAGATCGTCTTCATCGCCCTCGCCGCCTACGGCTGGTGGTCCTGGACCCACGGGGGTGGACCAGGATCCGCCGAGGCCCTGCCGGTGCGCCGCACCTCGCGCACCGAGTGGGCCGCGCTCGCGGCGGCGGGGGCGGTGGGGGTGCTCGCGCTCACCCTGCTGCTGAGCCGGGCCACCGACTCCACCGTCCCCTTCTGGGACGCGGCCACCACCGGGCTCTCCCTCGCGGCGACCTACGGACAGTGCCGCAAGCTCGTCGAGTCCTGGTGGCTGTGGATCGCGGCCGACCTGGTCTACATCCCGCTCTACGCGTACAAGGGCCTCTACCTGACCTCCGCGCTCTACGTGGGCTTCCTCGCCCTGTGCGTCGTCGGGCTCCTCGGCTGGCGGCGCACCCTGCCCGCGCGCAGCACCCGTACGACGGCGGAGGCGACGGCATGAGACGCCACGCGCACGGCCTGGTCCTCGGCAAGTTCTACCCGCCGCACGCCGGGCACCACCACCTCGTACGCACCGCCCAGGACCAGTGCGAGCGGCTGACCGTGCTCGTGTGCGCGGCCTCGGTCGAGTCGGTCCCGCTCGCCGACCGGGTCGCCTGGATGCGCGAGGCGCACCCCGGGGCCGACGTCGTCGGCGCGGTCGACGACATCCCGGTCGACCTGCACGACCCGGAGATCTGGGAGGCGCACATGGCCGTCTTCCGCTGTGCGGTCCCCGGGCGGGTGGACGCCGTGTTCACCTCCGAGGAGTACGGGAGCGAGCTCGCCCGCCGGTTCGGCGCCGAAGAGGTCCTCGTGGACCGGGAGCGGACGCTGTTCCCCGTGTCCGGCACGGCGGTGCGCAGGGACCCGGCCGGCTCCTGGGAGTTCCTCGGGCCGGCCGTCCGGGCCGCCCTGACCCGGCGGGTCGTCGTGCTCGGCGCGGAGTCCACCGGCACCACCACGCTGTCACGGGCCCTCGCGGACCACTACCGGCGGCGCGGCGGCGTATGGGCCAAGACGGGCTGGGTCGCCGAGTACGGGCGCCGGTACAGCGAGGAGAAGCTGGCGGCGGCGCGCGCCGCCGACCCGGCCGCCTCCTGGGCGGACGTGTCCTTCACCTCGGAGGAGTTCCCGGTCATCGCGCGACGCCAGGACGCGGACGAGGAACAGGCGGCCAGGCTCGGCTCCCCGGTGCTGTTCTGCGACACCGACTCCTTCGCGACGGGCATCTGGCACGAGCGCTACATGGGCGGCCGCAACGCGGAGGTCGAGCGGATCGCCGGCCTCACCCGGCGGGACCTGTACCTGCTCACCGACCACACCGACGTGCCCTTCGAGGACGACGGTCTGCGGGACGGACCCCAGCTGCGGCCCTGGATGACCGAGCGGTTCCGGGCGGAACTGGAGCGCACCGGGAGGCGTTTCCTCGTCGTGCGCGGGGATCGGGCGGCCCGGCTGGAGGAGGCCGTCCGGGCCGTGGACGCACTGCTGGCCGAGGGCTGGCACTTCACCGACCCCCTCCCGGAGAACCGATGACCGCCGGCTATGACCCGCACGCCTTCGAGCCGTTCGCGGTGACCGTCGACCTGGCCGTCTTCACCGTGCGCGGCGGCGCCCTGCACGTCCTGCTGATCCGGCGCGGCCAGGAACCGTACGCCGGGGCCTGGGCGCTGCCCGGCGGGTTCGTCCTGCCGAGGGAGTCCGCCGAGACCGCCGCCCGGCGCGAACTGGCCGAGGAGACCGGGCTGCCGGACCGCCTCGTGGCCGCGCTCCACCTGGAGCAGCTGCGCACGTACAGCGAACCGGACCGCGACCCCCGGATGCGGGTGGTCTCCGTGGCCTTCACCGCGCTCGTACCGGACCTGCCGGAGCCGGCGGCCGACGGCGGCGGGGACGCGGCGCAGGCCCGCTGGATCGCGCTGGACGAGGTCGCGGAACTCGCCTTCGACCACGCGGTGATCCTGGCGGACGCACGCGAGCGGATCGGCGCCAAGCTCGAGTACACCTGCCTGGCCACGGGCTTCTGCCCGCCCGAGTTCACCCTCGGCGAGCTGCAGTCCGTCTACGAGACCGTCTGGAGCACCACCCTCGACCGCCCCAACTTCCGCCGCAAGGTCCTGGCGACGCCGGGATTCGTGGAGGCCGTACCGGGCGCGGCGCGGCTGACCGGCGGCCGCGGCAAACCGGCCGCCCTCTACCGGCCCGGTCCGGCGACCACGCTCCACCCCCCGCTACTGCGACCGGAAGGATCCACCCGATGACCAAGCGAGCCGCGACGGGCGCCCTGATCGGCCTGGCCCTGGGCGACGCCCTCGGCTTCCCGACCGAGTTCAACGACGTTCCCTCGATCCTGGCCAAGACGGGCCCCTGGCGCGAGATGCGCCTGCCGAGCCCGGCGATCGTCACGGACGACACCCAGATGACCCTCGCCCTGGCCCGCGGCATGCGCACGGCGGCGGAGCGCGGCCCGGTGGGCCCGCTGCGCCTGACCCGGCCGGTCCGCGAGGAGTTCGTCGACTGGTACCACTCCCCGGAGAACAACCGGGCCCCGGGCCGCACCTGCATGACGGCCTGCCAGCTGCTCGACACCCCGGACCGGGACTGGCGCGACGCCAGCCAGATCGGCTCCAAGGGCTGCGGCGCCAACATGCGCGTGGTCCCGGTCGGCCTGGTGCCGGACTGGACCGAGGAGGAACGGGCCGGCGCCGCACAGCTCCAGTCGGCCCTCACCCACGGGCACCCGACGGCGCTCGCCGCCTCCGACCTGACCGCGCGGGCGGTGCACCTGCTGGCCGGGGGCACCGAGGTGACCGGGCTCGTCGGACGGCTGCGCTCCTACGCGCTGGAGAACCGCACCCGCTACCACGAGCGCTGGCTGGGCGACCTGTGGATGCGGACCGCCTCCGACGCATCGCCGGAGTCCTTCATCGCGCGGGGCTGGGACGACTGCCTGGCCGTCCTGGACCGGCTCGCGGCCGCCCTGCGGTCGCCGTCCCCGGAGACCGACCCCTGCCTGACCACGGGCGACGGCTGGATAGCCGAGGAGGCCCTCGCCACCGCCCTGCACTGCTTCCTGCTCTTCCCCGACGAGCCGCTGACCGCGCTGCGCCGGGCCGCCTGCACCCGCGGTGACTCCGACTCCATCGCCTGCCTCGCGGGCGCCTTCGCCGGAGCCCACCTCGGCGCGGACGTCTGGCCCGGCGAGTGGGAGGGCCGCATCGAGTACCGGGACGAACTCCTCGCCTTCGGCGCCCTCTGGGATGCTTGATCCATGCTGGACGCACTGAGTATCGACCTGACTCCCGTGGTGGCGGAGCAGCCCGACCCGCTGCTCTTCGCCACCGTCTCCGGGGCGCACCTGTACGGCTTCCCGTCCCGGGACTCCGACATCGACCTGCGCGGCGCCCACCTGCTCCCGGCTCAGGACCTGCTGGGCCTGCGCGATCCGGAGGAGACCCGGAGCCGCATGTGGGACCGGGACGACGTGGAGATGGACCTCGTCACGCACGACCTGCGCAAGTTCGTCCGCCTGATGCTGAACCGCAACGGCTACGTCCTGGAGCAGCTGCTCTCCCCGCTCGTGGTCCACACGACAGCGGCCCACGAGGAGCTGATCGCGCTGTCCCCGGGCGTGCTGACCTCCCACCACGCCCACCACTACCGCGGGTTCGCCGGTACGCAGTGGCGGCTCTTCGGGAAGGCCGCCGAACTCAAGCCGCTGCTCTACGCGTTCCGGGCGCTGCTCACCGGCATCCACCTCATGCGCTCGGGCGAGGTGCAGGCACACCTGCCGACCCTGCTGGCCGAGGTGCCGGAGGCGCCCCCGTACCTCGCCGCCCTGATCGAGGCCAAGGTGGCCGCCGAGCACGGGGGCTACGAGGGCCCGCCCGTCGACGGCGTGCGCGAGGACTTCGAGGCGCTTCACGCGGTGCTGGACGCGGCGCAGGCCGTGTCCGTGCTGCCCGGGCAGGCGTCGGCGTACGACGCGCTCGACGAGTTCGTCGTACGGCGGCGCACGCTACACGGCTGACGCGCGGCGGGTGCGGACCAGGAAGTCCTGCACCCGGGCGTGGTCCGGCTCCGCGGGCAGCGCGGTGGCGGCCAGGGCACTCTCCGTCTCCTCCTGGAGGCGGGTCATCCAGGCGTCGGCCTCCTCCCAGGTGAGCTCGCCCCGGCGGACAGCGAGCAGGCGCTCGCGGTGCGGTCCGGCGTCGACGGTCAGCCGGCCGGTGCGCAGGAGGTCACGGCAGGACAGCAGCAGGCGCAGCAGGTGCATGGCGTGCTTCCAGCGCGGGGCGCCGTGCACGCGGACGTCCGCGAGGAGTTTGCCGCGCTGCGAGGCCGCGTACCGGCTGAAGCTGGTGTGGGCCCGGCGGGAGAGGAAGGCCCCGCGGAGGGAGAGGAGCTCCTCGCCGACCGGGGTGACCTCTTCCACCAGGGGGGAGTGCAGGCACTCCAGGATGTTCGGGTTGGCCCGCAGGGCGAGTTCGCAGAAGCGCTCCAGCTCCCAGGAGAACTCCTCGTCCCGCGGGCCCTCCACATGCGTGGGGGGCTTCTCGAACCGCCAGAACAGCGGCGTCGGGGCGAGGTAGACACCGCGCAGGTCGGTGTCGCTCGCCTCCGTCGCCAGTCCGAACGCCCGGGAGCCCATCACGCACCGGTAGACCGTGTGGTCGCGTACCAGCGTCAGATCGTCCATCCGGGGAGCGTAGGCGTCTGACCTGCCGCTATGCGAGTGAGATATTGCCATCCGCCGCGACCTTGATCTTCTTCTCCGCCAGGCCCTTGGGGGCGGGCCCCGAGATCTTCGCGCCGTCGGCGACCGCGAACTTGCTGTTGTGGCAGACGCAGTCGATGCTGCCGTCCGCCACCTTGCTCACCAGGCAGCCCTGGTGGGGGCAGACCGCCGTGAAGCATTTGAAGGTGCCGGCCTTGGGCTGGGTGACCACGACCTTCTCCTCCTTGAAGACCTTGCCGCCCCCCACCGGCACGTCCTCCTTCTTGGTGAGGGCCTTGTCGGAAGCCGGCGCGCCCGCCTCCGAGCTGGCGGGGGCCGGGGCGGCGGGCTGGACGGCCGCGTCGTTCGGTTCCCCCTGGGAGGTCTTTTCACCGCCGCCACCGCCGCAGGCGGTGATCGCGCCTCCGGCCAGGGTGGCCGCGCCGATCGTCAGTACCGTGCGCCGGGCGGTGTGCGTGAGGTCGCTCATGAGTCTCTCCTCGCTTCGTGGCCGGAT
This sequence comes from Streptomyces venezuelae, assembly GCF_008642275.1. Taxonomy (NCBI): domain Bacteria; kingdom Bacillati; phylum Actinomycetota; class Actinomycetes; order Kitasatosporales; family Streptomycetaceae; genus Streptomyces; species Streptomyces venezuelae. Next base: position 1,677,717 of record NZ_CP029189.1, on the reverse strand, counting down.
GGCGTGCAGCATCCTGGCCTGCGGCGGGCCTCAGGTGAAGCCTGCCGCGCCGGTTCATCGGCCCGGTTCCCATGGGGCCAGTGAGGCAGGGCTGCCGGGTGTGCGTACGACCTCCCACACGTGGATCACGGCTTCCCGGTTCAGTGGACCGTGGACATGCGGGTAAAGGCCGCCGGAATCACTCTCCCGGCGGACCTCGGCGGTCAGCGCGCCCTCGTCGAGCTCCACCGCGAGCAGGATCCCGGGTACCGACCGGTAGTGCGCGTCGGCGATCGCGAGTGCCGTGGGGCGGTCCGCCGAACAGTGGACGAACCCCTCGGCCGCCAGCGAGGGCGGGGCGTACGGATGCTCGGGCGCGGCGGTCCAGTCGGTGAGCGGGACGATGTGGAAGATCATGTGGATCGTTCTACCGCAAGGGCGCGGGGGTGTGCGCCAGGTGGCGGCATGGGTGGGTATGGGTGACATTGTCCGTGTCTCGAAGCCGGGTACGCCGCTCTCCGCGCGCCCCGGTCCCTCTGCGAAAGGCATCACGATGGCGGGTAACGACCTCGGCTCCCTGCTCGGCGGCCTCCTGGGTGGCGGCGGCGGTGGCCAGGGCGGGAGCGGCGGTGGCGGCAACGTCCTCGGAGCGCTGCTCGGCGCCCTCATGGGCGGCGCCGGCGGTTCCCAGGCCGGCGGGAGCAACCCGCTCGGCGGGCTGCTGGACATGCTGACCAAGTCGGGCCTCGCCGACCAGGCCCAGTCCTGGATCGGCACCGGCGACAACCAGCCGGTCAGCGGTACCCAGATCGCCGAGGCGCTGCCCGACGAGGCCCTGCAGAAGGCGGCCGCGCAGGCCGGCGTCAGCCCGCAGGAGGCCGCCGACCAGATCGCCCGGACACTGCCGACGGCCGTCGACAAGCTGAGCCCGCAAGGACAGCTCCCGAGCGGTTCGCTGGAGGACATCATCCGGGCCCAGAAGTTCTGACCGCCCGGCAGCGGTGCACGAGGGCCCGGCCGCCGTCCCACGGGATGGGCGGTCGGGCCCTCGTGGCACGGGTGCTGGATACCCTGGCCGGACAGCCCGTCAGCTCGCCTTTTCCGTCCCCTGGGAGTGCCTCGTGAGAACCGCCGTCGTCATCGGAACCGGACTGATCGGCACCTCCGCGGCGCTCGCCCTGACCGCCCGCGGGATCACCGTCCACCTCGCCGACCACGACCCGGCGCAGGCCCGTACCGCGGCCGCCCTCGGCGCCGGCACCGACGAGGCCCCCCAGGAGCAGGTCGACCTCGCGATCGTCGCCGTACCCCCGGCCCACGTGGCCGCGACCCTGGCCGACCTGATCGGCCGCGGGGTCGCCCGCGCCTACGTGGACGTGGCCAGCGTCAAGGGCGGGCCGCGGCGGGAGCTGGCGGCGCTCGGCGTGGACGTCACCGCCTACATCGGAACCCACCCGATGGCCGGCAAGGAGCAGTCGGGGCCGCTCGCCGCCACCGCGGACCTCTTCGAGGGCCGCCCCTGGGTGCTGACCCCCACCCGGGACACCGACCACGAGGTCCTCAACCTCGCGCTGGAGCTGGTGGCCCTGTCCCGGGCCGTACCGGTGGTGATGGACGCCGACGCCCACGACCGTGCGGTGGCGCTCGTCTCGCACACCCCGCAGCTGGTCTCCAGCATGGTCGCGGCCCGGCTGGAGGAGGCCGACGAGACGGCGGTCCGGCTCTGCGGACAGGGCATCCGCGACGTGACCCGGATCGCGGCCTCCGACCCGCGGATGTGGGTGGAGATCCTCTCGGCCAACCCGGGACCGGTGGCGGACGTCCTCGCCGGGATCGCCGCCGACCTGGAGGAGACCGTGGAGGCACTGCGGGGCCTGCAGTCCGCCGACCTGGAGAAGCGGCGCGGCGGCGCCGCGGGCATCGAGGACGTGCTGCGCCGCGGGAACGCGGGCCGGGTCCGGGTACCGGGCAAGCACGGCGCGGCCCCCACCGTCTACGAGACGGTGGCCGTGCTCATCAGCGACCAGCCCGGTGAGCTGGCGCGGATCTTCGCCGACGCGGGGCGGGCCGGGGTCAACATCGAGGACGTACGGATCGAGCACGCGACGGGCCAGCAGGCCGGACTCGTCCAGCTCATGGTGGAACCGCGGGCCGTGGCCGGCCTCACCGCGGAGCTGCGCGAGCGGGGCTGGGCGCTGCGGCAGCAGTAGCGCGCAGCCCCCGCCGGCCCCCGGAACGCAGGGCGGGGACGGGGGCCGTCCGGGGCCGGTAACCTTGGGGAGGGGCGCTTTGCCGCGCCCGGACACGTACGCGCAACCAGGAAGGTGCCCGCACCGTGGAAACCGCAGCTCCGTCCGCCGTGATCGTCGCCATCGACGGTCCCTCCGGCACGGGCAAGTCCAGCACCTCCAAGGCCGTGGCCGCCAAGCTCGGGCTGCGCTACCTGGACACCGGCGCCCAGTACCGGGCCATCACCTGGTGGATGATCACCAACGGCGTCGACACCGACGACCCGCAGGCGATCGCGATCGCCGCCGGCAAGCCCACCATCGTGTCCGGCACCGACCCGGCCGCCCCCACCATCACCGTGGACGGCCTCGACGCCGCCGGTCCCATCCGGACCCAGGAGGTCACCTCCAAGGTCAGCGCCGTCAGCGCCGTCCCCGAGGTGCGCACCCTGATCACCGACCTGCAGCGCTCCATCGCCGCCGGGGCGGCCCAGGAGGCCGCCGGCATCGTCGTCGAGGGCCGGGACATCGGCACCACCGTCCTGCCCGACGCCGACCTCAAGATCTTCCTGACCGCTTCCGCCGAGGCGCGCGCCGCCCGGCGCAGCGGCGAGCTCCGCGGCAAGGAGGCCGCCGACCTCGCGGCCACCAAGGAGGCGCTGATCAAGCGCGACGCGGCCGACTCCGGCCGCAAGACCTCCCCGCTGGCCAAGGCCGGCGACGCCGTCGAGGTGGACACCACCGAGCTCACGCTCGACCAGGTCATCGAGTGCGTCGTGACGCTGGTGGAAGAGAAGCGGGCGGGCCGCAAGTGAGCCAAGCGCCCTCCCTCAAGGGTGCGGCGGTCGGCAGGCGCATCGGCATCGGGCTCATGTACGGGCTCTGGAAGCCGCGCGTACTGGGGGCCTGGAAGGTGCCCGCCTCGGGCCCCGTCATCCTCGCCGTGAACCACTCGCACAACATCGACGGCCCCATGGTCATGGGCACCGCGCCCCGGCCGCTGCACTTCCTGATCAAGAAGGAAGCGTACGTGGGCCCGCTCGGCCCCTTCCTCGAAGGGATCGGGCAGGTCAAGGTCGACCGCGGCGGCCCCGACCGGACGGCGATAGGGCGCGCCCTCGGCGTGCTCGACAACGGGGGCGCCCTGGGGATATTCCCCGAGGGCACCCGGGGCGAGGGCGACTTCGCCTCGCTGCGCGCGGGCCTCGCCTACTTCGCGGTCCGCAGCGGCGCACCCATCGTCCCCGTGGCCGTCCTCGGCAGCGGAGACACCCCGGGCCGGGTCGTCAAGGGCCTGCCGGCCCTGGGGAGCCGGGTCGACGTCGTCTTCGGATCGGCCTTCGACGCGGGTGACGGCAGTGGCCGCCGTACCCGTACCGCGCTGGACCAGGCCACCGTACGCATCCAGGACCGGCTGACCGCCCACCTGGCCGACGCCAAGCGCCTCACCGGGCGCTGAGCGAGACTTGAAACCAGTAGTGGAACCGCGCTGCGCGGGCACCACCGACCACCACGAACGACGAGGAACGGACTTCATGAACGACCAGCACGACCACGGAGCACTTGGCGACGCCGAGTACGCGGAGTTCATGGAGCTCGCCGCGGAAGAGGGCTTCGACATCGAAGAGGTCGAAGGCGCGATCGAGGAGGCCGGTCACGGCCCGCTTCCCGTCCTCGCCGTCGTCGGCCGCCCGAACGTCGGCAAGTCGACCCTGGTGAACCGGATCATCGGCCGCCGTGAGGCCGTCGTCGAGGACAAGCCCGGCGTCACCCGCGACCGCGTCACGTACGAGGCCGAATGGGCCGGCCGCCGCTTCAAGGTCGTCGACACCGGCGGCTGGGAGCAGGACGTCCTCGGCATCGACGCCTCCGTCGCCGCCCAGGCCGAGTACGCCATCGAGGCCGCCGACGCGGTCGTCTTCGTCGTCGACTCCAAGGTCGGCGCCACCGACACCGACGAGGCCGTCGTCCGGCTGCTGCGCAAGTCGGGCAAGCCCGTCGTGCTGTGCGCCAACAAGGTCGACGGCCAGAGCGGCGAGTCCGACGCGGCCTCCCTGTGGTCGCTCGGCCTCGGCATGCCCCACCCGGTCTCCTCGCTGCACGGCCGCGGCACCGGCGACATGCTCGACGCGGTCCTGGAGGCCCTGCCCGAGGCCCCCGAGCAGACCTTCGGCGGCGCCGCCCCCGGCGGCCCGCGCCGCATCGCGCTGATCGGCCGCCCGAACGTCGGCAAGTCCTCGCTCCTCAACAAGGTGGCGAAGGAGGACCGCGTCGTCGTCAACGAGCTCGCCGGCACCACCCGCGACCCGGTCGACGAGCTGATCGAACTCGGCGGCATCACCTGGAAGTTCGTCGACACCGCCGGTATCCGCAAGAAGGTCCACCTGCAGCAGGGCGCCGACTACTACGCGTCCCTGCGCACGGCCGCCGCCGTCGAGAAGGCGGAGGTCGCGGTGATCCTGATCGACACCACCGAGACCATCAGCGTCCAGGACCAGCGCATCATCACGATGGCCGTCGAGGCGGGCCGCGCGATCGTGATCGCGTACAACAAGTGGGACGAGCTCGACGAGGAGCGCCGCTACTACCTCGAGCGCGAGATCGAGACCGAGATGCAGCAGGTCTCCTGGGCGCCGCGGGTGAACGTCTCGGCGCTCACCGGCCGTCACATGGAGAAGCTGGTCCCGGCGATCGAGACGGCCCTCGCGGGCTGGGAGACGCGCGTCCCCACCGGCCGGCTGAACGCCTTCCTCGGTGAGGTCGTCGCCGCCCACCCGCACCCGATCCGTGGCGGCAAGCAGCCCCGCATCCTGTTCGGTACCCAGGCGGGCAGCAAGCCGCCGCGGTTCGTCCTCTTCGCCTCCGGCTTCCTGGAGCACGGCTACCGGCGCTTCATCGAGCGCCGCCTGCGCGAGGAGTTCGGCTTCGACGGCACCCCGATCCACATCTCGGTGCGGGTGCGCGAGAAGCGCGGCGCCCAGTACAAGAAGAAGAAGTAGTTCCCAGTCTGATCAAGCCCCCCCACCTGGATCTTCTCCGAGGGCGGGGGGCTTGACGCTTGCTCCGGGCCGTGGCCGGGGGCTCTTTTCGCTCGGGGATGATCCCCGCGGTGGCGAGAGCGGGCTTCCACTGGTCGCTGTTGAACTGGTTCCGCGGGCGGGGACGGCTTCTGGACGTGTTGACGAGAAGCGGGAACAGGGTTCTGCGCGTTGCAGGCGGAGGCCGATACGAAGGGCCTACCTGGCAAGCCGTGAGGCTTCTGATCTTGCCGGACACCCATTCCTTCCACGGCATCCCCGACTACGCTTGCCATGGTCACGGCCAAGATCGAACGAGGGGGGACACCCATGCCGTACGAGACCGGCGCCAAGGTGAAGCTGACCAGGGATGTGCAGCTCACCGCAAACGACACGGCGGCCAGGATCGGCTTCCCCGGTCCGCTGTGCCTGGCCGAGGGCTTGGAGGGCATCGTCACGGGATCGGCAGAGGAAGCCGGCGGTGTGGCTCAGGACGGGCTCGCGGAATTCGAACGGCGAGTCCGCGGGGTCCAGTTCGATGGCCACACGGCCGGCATCATCGACAATCTCCGTCAGCAGATCATCCGGCACGGAGGGCTCGACGCCGGAGCCGGCGCTCAGATCAGGTACAGGGTGCGATTCGAGAACGGGTTTGTTCTGGGCGGTCTTGAAGAAGGCTGGCTGACCGAAGCCTGAGTACCTGCGGCCACCGTGCCGGTGCTGTCCTCCTCAGCTCGGGTATGCGATCGAGCCCAGCGGCGGGCAGGGGATGAGCACGGTGCCGGCGCCGGGGCGTTCGACGAAAGCCCGGGCCTCGGCGGCCCGCAGGCGCTGGGCATCCAACGCGTCGGCGTGCCAGGCGTCGCGCCTGGCACGGTCGTAGTCCCACGAGCCGTCGATGAGACTGAGGCTGGTATTGCCGGAGCTGCGCTGGAACTCCGCCTTCAAGGCGGCCTGTTGGAGTGCGGTCTGGGTCGCCGCGAGGTCGATGCGGGAGATCAGGATGCCGAGGGTGTTCGGTTCCCGGGTCGGCAGGGGGGCCTGCGGAAGCGGCGACACCCCGGTGTCGAGACGGCCTATGTTGTCAACGGCCGCTGTCTGGGCGTCCTGCACCATGAGCTGCGTTTCCTGGTGCAGCCAGAAGAACTCGTCAAGGTCCGCCTCGGTGATCCGCATCCGCTGGTACAGGGCCCGGAAGCGGGGATCGTCGTGCAGCGGACGCAAGGGGGCGACGTGGAGCGCCACGCAGTCGTTGTAACCGGCTGCCACCGCGGCGTCGAGGTGGAGGATTCCCTGGTTCGCCTCTCCGCGTAGGACGGCCATGACGCCGAGGCTCGAGTGGCCGGCGGCGACGAGCCACGTGCCGTCGGGGCCTAGTGCTGTGGCGCGCGCGACGAGGTCGTGGAAGCCCGCGGTGCCCACCGCAGCGGGACCATTGGTCATGGCCTCCACCAGCAGATCGTGAACACGGGCGGCCAGTGAGTTGACGGTGTCGACCATGGATCTCCTCGGACCTCGGTGGTGAAGAGCGTAACGGGTGTTGATTCTCTGGCAACTCCCGTGAACATGGCGGACGAATACCTGGCGATTGCGGCGTGGTTGCGGGATCGGACGGGTGGGTAGCGGGGGGCAAGGGGGTGCGAAATGGCGCAGAGGATAGGCGGGTACGTCGCGATCGGGGGGTCGGTGGCCGCGGTCGTCGGCGCGGGCGTGCTGCTGTGGAACTGGGCGGACGGGACGCCGTGGACGGCCTGGCCGCTCGTCCTGCTCGGGGCGGGCCTGGTGACGGCGCCGGTCGGGCTCAGGCTCCGGCCGGGTCTGGACCGGTGGGCCGACGCGCTGGCCGCTGGCGGGCTGACGGTGTTGGTGCTGGCCGGGGTCGTGACCACGGGCGGCACGGTGGAGCAGGTCCAGCTCCGGGGGCGGACGACGGAACCGGTAACGATCGAGCTCAGCGGTTGCCGGGTGACCGGCCAGCACTGGGACGAGGGCGCGGGGCCGCAGGACGAGGTCGAGTGCCGGTACGTCTGGTCGGTCGGCGGACGCACTTTCTACGAGGTGCGCCCGGCGGACAAGGTGCATCCGGACGGGCACCGGATCCGGCTGTGGGCGTCGCCGGAGGGTGGGGAGCTGGACGGGCACTCGTGGCAGACGGTCGCGGCGATGGGGCTGTCCGCGGCGGTGGCGGACGGGCTGGCGCTCCTGGCCGGTGCGGGGGCGTGGCGCCGGGTGTCGAGGCGGCGGGCCGGGCGAACGGGCATGGCGGCCGAGCCGGTGCTTACCGCAGACCGGGCGGGCACTGGCCGCGATCGCTGAGGCACGGGCCAGTACGGGGCCGCGAGGCATGGCGGTCAGGGTGAAACGGCCCGTCGCCGCAGCTCAATTGCAGATCAACAGATCGGCCGTCCCCGCCGGCAGGGTCCAGCTTGCTGGCCAGCTACCCGAAGCCGTTGTGCGCGGCGGTGAGGGCTGCGGTGGCCGTGATGCGCCTGGAGGGGGTGGTCATACCCGATGAAATGATCACGCCCGGTCGCGGTCACGCCCGCCGCGACGGGCTGTAGTCCCGCCCTCTGGCCCCCGCCGGGGCTGGTCGACGCCCGAAGGGCGGTCCTTGTAGCTCGTCGCTTGTCGTCTTGGGCCTGGTGGGCACCTCAGCCCCGGATGCGTGGCCGTGAGCTGGGTGAATGGGGACGACAAGCGACAAGCGACAAGTCAAGCGACATGCAGTCCCGGGCTCGTTGACCGGGCGTCGCGCCGGGCCGTCTGTGGGCCGTCGGACGCCTCCCAACGCTGACCGGCGTCCACCGACAGTGACCGCTCAGCAGCAGGTCAGGAGGGTGCAGAGCGGGGCACCCCTGGTGGCAAGGCAGGCCGGTAAGGCCAAGAAGAAGTAGCAGCCGGGCGAGGACTCCGGCGGACTCGGCGGGGTCAGTAGCCCCGGCGCGGAGCGGGCGGCAGGGCCGCCGGGAGGTGCGTCATCCCGGTCTGGCTCTGCCGCCCGTCGGCGTATCCGGGGCTGCCCGCGTACGAGTACGTGGGCAGCGGCTGCGGGGTGTAGGAGGGCTGCCAGCCGTCGACGCGCTGCCATCCGGATCCGCTCCAGCCGCTGCCGTACGAGCTGCCGGTCGTGTGCGAGCCCCCGTAGGAGAAGGCCGTGAACCCGTGGTCCTCCTCGCCCGTACGGTCGCCCGGCAGCGCCCGGAAGGCCCGCAGGTACTCCGAGTACAGCGCGTCGTAGATCGGGGTGTGCGAGACGGCCGGAGGGGTGTCCCGGTCCCGTGCGGGACGCATCGCGGGGACGGTGCTCGGATAGGACGGGGCGCGGGAGGAGTCGTATGAATGCACGTACCAGCCAACGAAACCGACGCGCTGCGGATGCGGGGTGACGGGGGCCGAAACACAGATCGCCGGGGGTGTGCGGGACGGACCGCACACCCCCGGCGCACGCCGCCCGGCCCCCTCGGCAGGGGGCTGGCGGCCGTTCTCGTACCGGCTGGGATCAGGCGCCGGGCGTACCCGCCAGCGGCATCGCGGCGGCCACGAGCTTGCCCGCGGCGGCGGCCTTGTCCAGCGCGTCGCGCAACAGGTCCTCACGGGGCTGCTGGCCGATGGAGCCGACCGGGGCGGCGTAGATGAGCACGCGCTGGGTCTTGTTGACGGCGGTCCGCCAGCCGTCGGTGACCGACAGCGCCTGGTGCGCCTGCCACCAGGCGACCTGGCTGCCGTCGTTGCCCGGCTGCAGCACGGCGTGCAGCTGGCCCGCGGCGAGCAGGACCGACCAGCCGCCGAGGACGGTGGGGACCTCGGAGGTGTCGGTGACCGGGATGAAGCCCTGCTCGATGAGGAGCGGCAGGAAGTCGTCGCCGGGGCCGTCGCTGCCGGGGCGGGCGATGGGCGCGGTCGGCTCGACGACCAGGGCCGGGTGCAGCTCACCGGCGATCAGGATCAGGCCGCTGGTGATGCCGAGGACGGCCTGGCCGCCGGGCACGTTCTGCGGGGCGGCGCCGGGGCCGCCGGAGCCGGCCGGGCTGTCGCCGGTGATGCTGCGGACGGCGCCCTGGAGCTGCTCCTCCGAGACCGTGACCACCTGGGAGGGGATGCAGGTGGCGTGGGCGAAGGCGAGGACGGCGGTCTCCTCGCCGACGAACAGCACCGTGCTGGTCCGGTCGTTCTCGGGGTCACCGGGGGTGCGGCAGGAGGTGCAGTCGTAACTGCGCGGCGCGTCTTCGCCGACGAGCAGCCTGTCGGCTTCTTCGTCACCGATCTCGGCACGTACCTCATCACTGACGTCGAGCATGCGCGGCACGGGGTGGCTCCTCGGCATAGGTGCGGGTCCGGGAGGCTCCCGGCTCGCCGGGCTCAACGGCCGAGCGGCGGCCGGGGTCACGCCATTTGAGGGAACGGATTCGAACCTGGCCCCCGGAAGGGTGAACCGTCCGACCGGAGCTTCGCTTACGTGCCAACTGTTTTCTGGTTGTGCTCAGTTGATGCCCAGGTGTGGCCGTTTGGGGCGGTGCCGGCGGTCGTCCGACCGGGTGGGCTGCGGTGACCTGCCGCGTGGCGGGCCCGAGGCGACCGCGGGTGGCTGCGTAGCGTGACCCGATGCCCCATCACCGGACCTGCCGGGCCGTATCCGGCGGCGCCCTCCTGCTCGCCGCCGCCGTACTGGCGCTCGTACCACCCGGCGCGGCCGCGGCTCCGCCGCCGCCGGCACCCGGGCCGGCCGGGGCGGCGCACCCCGGCTCGCCCGGTGTGATCGGGGACGGGCCGGGGGACTGCGGGCCGGGCGGGGAGTGGCCCTGGGACTGCGTGGCCGACTGCGAGAGCGGCGGACGGTGGGCGGTGAACACCGGCAACGGCTTCTACGGGGGGCTGCAGTTCTGGCAGCCGACATGGGAGGAGTACGGCGGGCTGGCGTTCGCGAAACGGGCCGACCTGGCCAGCCGCGTGCAGCAGATCCGGGTCGCGGAGGAGGTCCTCGGCTCGCAGGGCTGGAACGCGTGGCCGGTGTGCTCCAAGCGCTACGGGCTGGCCGGACGGATGCACGCGGTGCGGGACGGCGACACGCTGGTGTCGATCGCCCGCAAGCACCGGGTCCGGGGCGGATGGCGGGCGCTGTACGAGGCGAACCGGGACCGGATCGGGCCGAAGCCGGAGGCCCTCGCGGCGGGCATGCTGCTGGTCGTCCCCGCCCCGGAGCCGGCCGCCCCGCCCCAGGTCCCGGCCGGGCCGGCGCCCGCGCCCGTGCCGGGCCCGGTGCCGAAGCCGGTCATCACCGCGGCCGCTTCGCCACCGGCCCCGCGCCCCTGACCGGGGCGCCCGGGCCGGCCGCGCGTTGCGTGATGCCGTGCGGGCGCCGACCCTGGAAACGGCGAGCCGAACGGCTCGCTCGGACTCCGGTGGTGAGCCAGATGGTCCAGAGCAGACACCCGCGTGCCCTTCCGCACGGACACCCGCGCGCCCCGGCGCGCGCCGCGGCCTGCGCGGCGGCCGCGGTCCTGCTGGCCCTGCCGGCGGCCGTGGGGTGGTCCCCGGCCGCGGCGGCAGGGGTCCCGGCGCAGCCGCCCGCCGCGGTCGTGGTCCTGCAGGGCGCGGAAGGGCCCGCGGATCCCGCGGCGGCGAAGGAACAGATCGAGAAGAACTGGACCGCGTTCTTCGACCCGAAGACCCCGACCGACGAGAAGGCGGAGCTGCTCCAGCACGGCGACCTGCTCAAGGTGCTGCTGGACGGCTTCTCGGCCGGCGCCGAAGCGGCCAAGGCCTCCGCGGCGGTCACCGGTGTCACCTTCACCTCGCCCACCGAGGCCGCGGTGACCTACGACCTGAAGGTCGGCGACGAGACGGTCATGTCCGCCGGCAAGGGGAACGCGGTGTTCGAGGACGGGACCTGGAAGGTCTCCCTGAAGACCCTCTGCGCGCTCGTCGACCTCAGCGGCGCCGAGGCACCCCCGCTGTTCTGCTGAGGCCCGGCCGCCCGCGGCGCGCTGGCAGACTCCGGGGATGATCGACACCTCCGCACGACTGCTGCGCCTGCTGTCCCTGCTGCAGGCCCACCGCGAATGGACCGGGGCCGACCTCGCGGACCGCCTCGGGGTCACCGCGAGGACGGTCCGGCGCGACGTCGACCGGTTGCGGGAGCTCGGGTATCCGGTGAACGCCAGCCCCGGGACCGGCGGCGGCTACCAGTTGGGCGCGGGGGCCGAGCTGCCGCCGCTGCTGCTGGACGACGACGAGGCCGTGGCCGTCGCCGTGGGCCTGCGGACCGCCGCCGGGAACGGGGTCGAGGGCATCGGCGAGGCCTCCGTACGCGCCCTGGCGAAGCTGGAGCAGGTACTGCCGTCACGGCTGCGCCGCAGGGTGTCCGCGCTCAACGAGTTCACCGTGCCGATGCTGCGCGGCGCCCAGCGCTCCACCGTGGACCCCTCGGTGCTGACCGAGCTGGCCTCGGTCTGCCGGGACGGCGAGCGGCTGCGCTTCGGGTACCGCGACCACGAGGGGAACGTCAGCCGCCGCACCGTCGAACCGCACCGGCTGGTCTGCACCGAGCGGCGCTGGTACCTGGTCGCCTGGGACCTGGACCGGGAGGCGTGGCGGACCTTCCGCGCGGACCGGATCGAGCCCAGGCCTCCGCACGGACCGCGGTTCACCCCGCGCCCGGCACCGGCCGAGGACCTCGCCGCGTACGTCTCCGAGGGCGTCTCGCAGCGGGCGTACGCGACCCGCGCGGTGGTGCGGCTGAGGGTCTCGGCGCAGGAGGCGGCACGGATCGTCGGGCCGAGCGACGGGGTCCTGGAACCGGTCGACGGGCGGAGCTGTCTGCTGCGCACCGGGGCGGTGAACCTGGACGTTCTGGTGATTCACGTCATGCTGCTCGGTTGTGAGTTCGAAGTGGTCGAGCCACCGGAGCTGACGGATCGGATCCGGGCCGCGCGGGATCTCCTGGGGAGGGCGGTGGAGGCCGGAGAAGTGAAGGAAATGTAGGGGAGCTGAGGGGGATTCAACTGGTCTGGTCCAAGCGGATCATGGCAATCTAGGACCGGAATTCAGCAGTGTTCGGCATGAATTCCAAACCACCTGGACCCCGGGCGTGTCGCGGACCGGTAAACAATTTGCGGCTGTTGATATTCTGTGACACAAGCGTGACCCGGGACGGACGAACGTCCGGGCGCGGCGCTGACGAACGGCGAAGGCGGGCCCGGTCCGAGGACCGGGCCCGCCTTCGCGCGCCGCGGGGAGAGGTGGTGCGTACCGCCCCCGCGGCGGAACGGTCAGCCGCCCGCGACCGGACGGGCCGCGGCTCCCCGGGCGGGGGCCCGCTCGGTGTGTGCCGGGCGGCGGCTGCCGTTCGGCGTGACCGGGGTCCGCTCGGAGCGGATCACGTGCGGCCGGCCGGCCGGGTGCACGGCGGGCCGGGCGGCGGGGGAGTGCGCGGTGACGGCGGTCGTCGCGGTGGCCGTCGGGGCCGTGGTGGCCGGAACGGGCTGCGGGACCGGCTCCTCGGCGATGGCGATGGCGGTGCCGGCGATGGCGGTGCCGGCGACGGCGGTGCCGGGGGCGGTGGTCTCCGCGGGGCTGCGCAACTGCCACTTGCCGCCCGCCGAGAGCAGCGGGGTGAGCACGGAGACGACCGGCGCGGGCATCCGTCCGGTCTCGGCGCGGCGGCGCAGCACCTCGCGCACGTCGAACACGTAGGCCTCGGTCCGGGCGATGAGCGGCTCGAACCAGGGGAGCGCCAGCAGGATCAGCAGGCCCGCGGACCATCCGAGCAGGACGTCGCTGACCCAGTGCGTGCCGAGGTACACGGTGGTGGCGCCGACGCTCAGCGAGACGACGGCGGAGACCACCGACAGCACCCGGCGGGTGACCACGGTCGAAGCCAGGTAGGCCAGGATTCCCCAGGTCACCACGGCGTTGGCGGTGTGGCCGGAAGGGAATATATCGCCGCCGGCGAAGAGTTCGGCGGATCCGATCTCCGTGGCGTAGTGCGGACCGAGCCGGCCGAGGCCGAGCTTGACGGACCCGACGGTGATGTTGAGCAGCAGCAGTGCCACGCCGAGGGTGATCAGCGGGCGGAGGGTGTGCTGCCGCCAGGAGCGCCAGCCGAGCCAGGCGGCGACCATGACCGCGGTGGGTCCGCGCTGGCCCAGCACGACCAGGTAGTCGAGGAAGGCGTGCAGCTGCGGCCACTGCTCGTAGGGCCGGAAGAACATGATCTGCCAGTCCAGGCGGACCAGCCAGGAAGTGGTCAGTACGGCGACCACGATGGAGAGGTAGAAGGCGAGGGTCGAGCCCAGGAGTACGACGCGGTGCCGGCTCATCTGCGGGGTTTGCAGATGAGCCGGTCGCTCTGGTTCCCGGTCCAGCCGGGCGAACACCCGCTCCAGACGGGTCAGGATTTGGTCGGTACGCACTCAATCGACGTTACCGTCCGTCGATGCTCGGCCCGGGCGAATCGCGGGCTTTGTGATGACCATGTGATGTGGAGTTGGTCTCATGCGGGGCGTAATTCCCGTTATTCCGACAGCGGTTGGCGGCTTCTTGATCCACTGCCTCGGAGAATTGTTTCCATCACTTATCCGGACTTTATCGCCGCGGGAGTCATTTCCTTTGCTGAAAGATGGACCGGAATGGTTCATTCCGTGATGTGGGGGCTCTATGGAGGACCCGAGCCGTTCAGCCAGAACGCCCCGTAGACCGCCGACGCCAGGGCCAGCGCGCCCACCACCGCGGCCGCCCGCCCGGTCCGCCACCGCGCCAGCGCCACCGCCGGCGGCAGCACCAGCGGGAAGGCGGGCAGCAGCAGCCGGGGCTTGGAGCCGAAGTAACCGGACGCGCACAGCGCCAGGGCCACGACGATCCCGCAGTACACGAGCAGCGGCACCGGCTGCCGCTGCCGGACGCACTTCCCGTACAGCCAGAGCACCAGCACGACGCCCGCGATCAGCCCCGCCCCGGCGGGGAACGCGGACGAGGCCAGCTTCGCCCCGACGAACTTCGCGAACGCCCAGCCGCCGTCGAAGCCGTTGCCCCAGCCGCCCTGCACGTCCAGGTACCCCAGCAGGCCGCCCCCGGTCCGCGCGCCGACCCACAGCACGTACGCCGCCGCACCCGCCGGAGCCAGCAGCACCCCCGCGACCGTCCGCCACGACCGCTCGCCGCGCCGCCAGGCCAGCGCGGCGGCCACCCACACCGCCGCGACCACCGCCGCGCCGACCGGGCGGGTCAGCCCGGCCCCGGCCGCGAGCAGCCCCGCCGTCAGCCACCGTCCGCGCAGGGCCGCGTGGAGCGCCCAGGCGGCCAGCGCGGTGAACAGCGACTCGCTGTACGCCATGGACTGCACGACCGCGACCGGCAGCGCCGCCCAGACCGCGACCGCGAAGAACCCGGCCCGGCGGCCGTGGACCAGGTCGGCCACCGCGAAGATCCCCCAGGCCGCGGCGAGCCCCGCGACCACCGACACCACCAGGCCCGACGAGCCGTACGAGAACCCGGTCGCCGCGGACACCGCCCGTTCCAGCCATGGCAGCAGCGGGAAGAACGCCAGGTTCGAGTGCACGTCCCCGTTCGGGAGGAGTACCTCGTACCCGTACCCCTCCGCGGCGATGCGGGCGTACCAGAGCGAGTCCCAGCGGGCCGACAGCAGCGTGTGCGGGCTGCTGCCGACCACCGCGCCCCACACCGCGAGCGCGGTCAGCCCGAGCAGCCGCACCGCCGCGAAGGCGGCCAGTGCGGGCGCGGCCCGGCGCAATGCAAGATCTTCCACATGGATGATTATCGGTGGAGCCGGCCGGGCACCCCTCAACGGCCGGGAAGCACGGCGTGCGGAAACCACGGGCCGTGAGCGCGCGTGTACACCGGGGGAGGGTGACGCCGGAAGGAGTGGCATACGCCACACCGGGGCCGCCGCAGGGATGAGAGCTTGACCACGTGTGGGGCAGACGAACTCGCGTACGCTGACCGTTCACTCGCGTGTCGATGCCGGACCCCGTTGGACGCCGCACAGCGCACCACCCCCCGCGGCTCCGCAAGACGCTGGTCCGCCGAGCGCGAGGGATCACCTGGGAGGTACATGCATGTCGGGGACGAACGCGGCCGGGGTCCGGACCCCTTCGCCCTGGCAGCGGCTGGGCGCCGCCTCGGGTGGGGCCAACCGCTGGGTCGTCCTGGCGGTGCTCTGCGTCAGCCTGGTCCTCGTCGCGCTCGACGCGACGATCCTGCACGTCGCCGTCCCCTCCGTCACCGAGGACCTGCGCCCCGGCTCGATCGAGCTCCTGTGGATCGTCGACGCCTACCCGCTGGTCTGCGCCTCGCTGCTGATCCTCTTCGGCACCCTCGGTGACCGGGTCGGCCGCCGCCGCATCCTCCTCCTCGGCTACGGACTCTTCGGCGTCGCCTCCGCGATAGCGGCCCTCGCCGACAACGCCCAGGTCCTCATCGCCGCGCGCGCCCTGCTCGGCGTCGGCGGCGCGATGATCATGCCCGCCACCCTGTCGATCCTGCGGCAGGTCTTCCCCGACCGGCGCGAGCGGGCGCTCGCCATCGGCATCTGGACCGCCGTCGCCGCCATCGGCGCGGCCAGCGGGCCGGTGCTGGGCGGTTTCCTCGTCCAGCACTTCTGGTGGGGCTCCGTCTTCCTCATCAACATCCCGCTGATGGCGCTGATCCTGCCGCTGGGCCGCTGGCTGCTGCCGGAGTCGCGCGGCAGCGCCGACGGGCCGTGGGACGTGCTCGGCGCGCTGATGGCCGCCACCGGTGTGCTCGGGACGGTGCTCGGGATCAAGCGGCTGGGCGCCGAACGCCGGCTCCTCGACGCCGAGGCGCTGGTCCCGCTGCTGCTGGGCGTGGTGCTGCTCGTCCTGTTCGTGCGGCGGCAGAGGCGGCGCGAGCACCCGCTGATCGACATGCGGATGTTCTCGCGGGCCGCCTTCTCCGCCTCGGTCGCCTGCATCGTCCTCGCCATGCTGGCCCTGGTCGGCCTGGAGCTGATCGCCGTCCAGTACCTCCAGCTGGTGCTGCACCTCAGCCCGCTGGAGACCGGCCTGCGGCTGCTGCCGCTGACCTTCGCCGCCATGGCCGCGGGCGCCACCGGCTCCTACACCCTGGCGCGGGTCGGGCCGCGCACGATGGTGTCGCTGGGCTTCGTCCTGACCGGCTTCGCCGTGCTGCTGCTGACGTTCATGGGCCAGCAGGACCGGCCGCTGCTGCTGACCGTCGGCTTCATCCTGCTGGGCTTCGGACTGCAGACCACGCTGTTCGCGGCCTACGAGTCGATGCTGAGCGAGGCTCCTGCCGAGACCGCGGGCGGCGCGGCCTCGATCGGCGAGACCTCGTACCAGCTGGGCGCGGGCATGGGCATCGCACTGCTGGGCAGCGTGATGAACGCGGCGTACCGGCCGGGGCTCGTGGGAGTGCCGGGGGTGACGGCGGCCGATTCGGCGGGCGCGGCGAACTCGCTGGGCCAGGCGTACCAGATCGCCGCGCATCTCGGGGGACCGGCGGGGGCGTCGCTCTACGCGGCGGCGCGCCAGTCGTTCGTGCACGGACTGCACGTGACGCTGGTGGTGAGCGCGCTGCTGCTGTTCGCGGGAGCGGTGATGGCACTGAAGCTGCCGCGGGTGATGGACTGCGGGGCGGCCGAGGAGGAGGCGGCGGAGGTGCGGTTGCCCGCGCAGGCGAAGGCGGAGGCGCGGCCGACCCCGGTCGAGCAGGCGGGCTGACGCCGTCCGGTGCCGCCGGGTGCGGCGCCGTTGCCGGGGGCGCCGCCCCCGGACCCCCGCGCCTCGATCGCCGGCGGGGCTGCAATGGGGGGGCTGGATTTGCCCGGCGCGGGCGAATAGCTTCGGGCAAGCGCAAAACTCGCGCTGCTAGGTTCTGTCTCAGGCCGCCGGGAGGCCCCGTGTCCGCGTTCCTGCCCCATGATCCGCTCGGGCTCGACGAGCTCCTCGGGCCCGAGGAGCTCGCCGTCCGGGACACCGTCCGCGCCTGGGCCGCCGACCGGGTGCTGCCGAACATCGCCCAGTGGTACGAGAGCGGCGAGCTGCCCGCGATCCGCGAGCTGGCCCGGGAACTCGGCGGCATCGGGGCGCTCGGCATGTCCCTGGAGGGCTACGGGTGCGCCGGCGCCAGCGCCGTGCAGTACGGGCTGGCCTGCATGGAGCTGGAGGCCGCCGACTCCGGGATCCGCTCGCTCGTCTCGGTGCAGGGCTCGCTCGCTATGTACGCGATCTGGAAGTACGGCTCCGAGGAGCAGAAGCAGCGCTGGCTCCCCGGTATGGCCGCGGGTGAGCTGATCGGCTGCTTCGGGCTGACCGAGCCCGATGTGGGTTCGGACCCCGCGGCGATGCGCACCCACGCCAAGCGCGAGGGCACCGACTGGGTGCTGAACGGCCGCAAGATGTGGATCACCAACGGCTCCGTCGCGGCGGTCGCCGTGGTGTGGGCGCAGACCGACGAGGGGATCCGCGGATTCGCGGTGCCCACCGACACCCCCGGTTTTTCCGCGCCGGAGATCAAGCACAAGTGGTCGCTGCGGGCCAGCGTCACGAGCGAGCTGGTGATGGACGACGTACGGCTGCCCGCCGACGCGGTGCTGCCGCTGGTCACCGGGCTCAAGGGGCCGCTGGGCTGCCTCAGCCACGCGCGGTACGGGATCGTCTGGGGATCCATGGGCGCGGCGCGGGCCAGTTTCGAGTCCGCGCTCGACTACGCGAGGACGCGGGAGCAGTTCGGCCGGCCGATCGGCGGTTTCCAGCTCACCCAGGCCAAGCTGGCGGACATGGCCCTGGAACTCCACAAGGGCGTCCTGCTCGCCCACCACCTGGGCCGGCGGATGGACGCGGGCACCCTGCGGCCGGAGCAGATCAGCTTCGGCAAGCTCAACAACGTCCGCGAGGCCATCGAGATCTGCCGCACCGCGCGGACCATCCTCGGCGCCAACGGGATCTCCCTCGAATACCCCGTCATGCGGCACGCCACCAACCTCGAATCGGTCCTCACCTACGAGGGCACCGTCGAGATGCACCAGCTGGTGCTGGGCAAGGCGCTCACCGGCCTGGACGCCTTCCGGTGAGAGCCCTGCTCAGCTCTGGTTGAAGAAGTCGCGTGAGCGGCCGCCCGCTTCGCCGCTGACGATCTGGGTGTCGGCCGGGGTCAGGAGGAAGACCCTGGTCGCCACCCGCTCGATCGAACCGCGCAGCCCGAAGGTCAGTCCCGCCGCGAAGTCGACGACGCGCTTCGCGTCGCCCGGGTCCATCGACGACAGGTTGACGATCACCGGGACCCCGTCACGGAACAGCTCGCCGATGCCCCGCGCGTCACGGAAACCGTCCGGGGTGACCGTCGCGATGCGACGGCCGTGCTCCACGGCCGACTCGGAGGCCACCCGGACCCGCGGGTCGGTGACCCACTGCTCGCCGGGGCCGGCCACCGAACCCTGGGCGGCCTCCGCGTAGTCGTCGTCGTAGTAGCGCTCGTCGTCGCTGTCCTCCACGAGACCCAGCCAGGCACTCGCCTTGCGCACCGAACCCATGGACTGCCTCCTTTCACCGCGGTCAGTCTGTCTTCTCTCCGCTGCCCCTATGCTCGTCCATGATGCTGACAACGCGCCAAGTGGATAGTCGCCGCGCAGGGGTTTCGTGACGGTACTGGTGCAGAACATCCGTTGCACGGTCAAGGATCCTGGTGGCTACCACTGCTGACTGAGTGAAAATACGACCGCCGCGGCCTTACGGGTGAGTGACGCGGACGTACGGGTGAAACGAGCGGGTCGATACGATGCCCGGCAGGCACGCGTACGACACACGGGGGAAGCAGCTTGTTCGGCATAGTCAGACCTTGCACGCACCGGCTGGGAGACCGTTTCAAGGCGGAGTGGATGGCCCATCTGTGCGGGCTGTGCCTGGCACTTAGGGGCGATCACGGGCAGTTCGCCCGGATCGTGACGAACTATGACGGGCTGCTCGTCTCCGTTCTGACGGAGGCTCAGTCGGGCACCGCACCCGAGGACCGGCGCACCGCGGGCCCCTGCCCGCTGCGCGGGATGCGCACCGCCTCCGTGGCCCAGGGCGAGGGTGCGCGACTCGCCGCCGCCGTCTCGCTCGTGCTCGCCTCCGCCAAGGTGCGCGACCACGTCGCCGACCGGGACGGCCTGTTGGCCCGCGCCCCGATCGCCCTGGCCGCGCGCAGGGTGGCCCGCGGCTGGGACCGGGCCGGAGCCCGCACCGGGGCCTCGCTCGGCTTCGACACCGCCGTGCTCGTCGACGCCGTGGACCGGCAGGCGGGCATCGAGACGCTCGCGGGACCCGGCACCCCCGTGCTCGTGGTGACCGAGCCCACGGAGACCGCGACGGCCGCAGCCTTCGCACATACCGCGCAGCTGGCCGGACGGCCAGGCAACGCCGGCGCGCTGGCCGAGGCCGGCCGGTACTTCGGCCGCCTCGCCCACCTGCTGGACGCGGTGGAGGACCAGGGCGCCGACGCGGAGGCGGGCGCCTGGAACCCGCTCACCGCCACCGGCACCTCGCGCGCCGAGGCCCGCAGGCTCTGCGACGACGCCCTCCAGGGCATCAGGCTGGCACTGGGCGAGGTCGAGTTCGCGGACGCGGGGCTCGCCCACAGGCTGCTCGTACACGAACTGCGCACCTCGGTGGACCGGGCCTTCGGGACCATGAGCTGCGGCCACACGGCGACGGCCCCGGCCGGGCAGGGCGGCAACCCGTACGCGGGCGGGCCCACGGTGGAGGGCCCGCACGGAGCGAACCCGTACGGAGCGAACCCGTACGGCGGGAATCCGTACGGCGGCAACCCCTATGCCCCGAACGCCCCCCAGGCCCCCGGTGGTCCGGGCATGCCGCCGCCCATGGGGCCCGGCGGTGGTGGCGGTGGTGGCGGACTGCCCCCGCAGCGGCCGCGCCGCGGGCTGCTGGCGGGCTGCGCGGTGGCCATCGGGCTGTTCTGCACCTGCCAGATGTGCTGCACGGAGTACGAGGGTCCGTGGTCGCGGGAGCGGCGCGAGCCCCTCTGCGACGCGGGCGACTGCTGCGACGGTTGCGACTGCTGCGGCGACTGCGGGTGTGGCGATTGCTGCTGCTGTCCCTGCGACGGCTGCTGAGGCCCTTTCAGATTTCACAGGTCCGGACGGCGTACGCGGGGATTCCCGTCCGGACCGGTGTGGAAGGGCTGAGCGGGATGAGCGACGACGCAGACGATCCGCACGCCGCCCCGTACGGTCGCCAGGCGCCGGACGGTGGCCTCCGGCCCGCCGGCTACCCGGAAGGTCGAATTCCGGCCGTTCCGGAGCCCAGGCGCGCCCGGCTCGGCGGCGCGTCCCGGACGGCCGGCCCCCAGCACCGCGTACCCGGGGGCCGCGCGCCCGGCGCGGGCCGGCGGATCCCGGCCACCGGAGCCCTCCCGCCCGTCCCGTCCGCGCTCCGCTCCGAAGCCGGCGGGCCCCTCGTGATCCGGCCCGAAGGCTCCGGACCCGCCTCCACGGAGGCCGAGGCCCGCCCGGACGCCGCCGCGGCCGCGCCGCCGGGGCGCGTCCCCTCGTACGTACACGGCAGGACCCGGCAGGTGGCGGACCGCGTCGGCGCGAAGCCGGCCGTCCGCTCCGGCGGCGCCCACGGGCACCGCCGACGCCCCCTCCGCCGCCCGCGGACCGGCATATCCGAGGCGCGGGGCGCGATCACCGTGGATCCCGACCGGGCTCCGCCGCGCCCTCCGACCGCGCCCTCGACGACCTCTTCCCCCGGCCTCCGCCACCGCCCCGGAACCCCCCGCACCCCACGGTGAAACACGGCGCGCGGAGGCCGAAAGCCGCTCTTGCGGCCGGTATCCGACGACAGGACACTCCCGACAGCGCTTGTCAGGGGCACGGCCAAACGCACGCGCCCGCCCTGCCCCAGGCTGCGCCTCACGGGCCCTGGCACCCCCACGACCGCCGGCCCCCGACCCTCTCCAGGAGGACGAGAAGTGAGGATCAAGCGCATGACCCGTACCAGGCTGCTCGCGGCGGCCACCGGCCTGGCCGCCGCCGCGGCGCTCGCCGTCCCCACGGCCGCGAGCGCGGACTCCGGACGGGACGGCGGCGACACGGCGTTCAGCGCCGACCGGCTCGCCTCGGCCGGCGCATCCGTCCTGCGCGCCAACGTGGCGGGCACCGCCTGGCACACCGACCCCGCCACCGGAACCCTCGTGGTCTCCGCCGACTCCACGGTCTCCGAAGCCGCAATCGCGAGAATCAAGCGCGAAGCCGGAGCCGACGTCGGAGCCCTGCGCATCGAACGCATCCCCGGCAAGCTCACCAAACTGGTGTCCGGCGGCGACGCCATCTACGCGAACAGCTGGCGCTGCTCCCTCGGCTTCAACGTACGCAGCGGCACCAACTACTACGCCCTCACCGCCGGACACTGCACCGACGGCGCGGGCACCTGGTGGACCAACTCCGCCCGCACCACCGTCCTCGGCACCACCACCGGATCCAGCTTCCCGACCAACGACTACGGCCTCATCAAGTACGCCAGCAACACGCCCGTGCCCCCCGGGACCGTCGGCAGCCAGGACATCACCAGCGCCGTGAACGCCACGGTCAACATGTCCGTGACCAGGCGCGGCTCCACCACCGGCATCCACAGCGGCCGGGTCACCGGCCTCAACGCCACCGTCAACTACGGCGGCGGCGACATCGTCTACGGCATGATCCGCACCAACGTGTGCGCCGAACCCGGCGACAGCGGCGGCCCGCTCTACTCCGGCACCCGCGCCGTCGGCCTCACCTCCGGCGGCAGCGGCAACTGCTCCTCGGGCGGGACGACCTTCTTCCAGCCCGTGGTCGAGGCCCTGGGCGCCTACGGGGTCAGCGTCTACTGACGACGACCCACGTGCCCCCGCCGCACCCCTGGACGTCCTCCCGCCTTCTGGGAGGATGTTCCAGGCGGCCATGTCCACGGGGGAGGCTGGTTACTGCATGAAACGAATCGGCGTGACCGGGCACCGAGCCATTCCGGACTCGGTGCTCGGCCATGTGGAGAGCGGTCTGCGAGCCGTACTGGGCTGCCACGACGGGCCGTTGGAGGCCTTCTCCAGCCTCGCCGAGGGAGCGGACCAGCTGTTCGCCGCCATAGCCCTCGAAAACGGCGCCGACCTGACCGTGGTGATCCCCAGCGGCGACTACGAGAACACCTTCGAGGGCGTCGAGGCACGCGCCCGCTACCAGGGCCTGAAGAACCGGGCCACCCAGGAGGTCCGGATGGACTTCGCCCGGTCCACGGACGAGGCCTACTACGCCGCGGGCACCTACATCGCCGACTCCTGCGACCGGCTCGTCGCCGTCTGGGACGGCCAGCCCGCCCGCGGGCACGGCGGCACCGCCGAGATCGTCGCCTACGCGCGGGCCCTCGGCAAACCGGTCACCGTCATCTGGCGCGAGGGCGTGGCCCGGGACTGAGCCACGCCCCCGAGGTCAACTGCTGTGCCGGGCCAGCCAGTCCGTGTGCTGCGGCGACACGTACCGCTCGGTCTCGTACACCGACGAGGCCCACTGGGACTCGGTGATCGTCGTCTGCATCACGACCATCATCGCCGCCAGATCCTGCTCGATCAGGGTGTGCGCCTCGATCAGCGGATGGTGGCGGCGCACCTCGTTCCAGGCGATCCCGGCCGCCGCCGCCGCGCTCAGCAGCGCGGTCAGCCTCGGCCCCGGACCCGAACCGAACGCCCCCAGCAGCGCGAACAGCAGCGCCAGGCAGGTCAGCAGCACGATCGTCCACGACCACAGGTTCGTCGCCCGCCGGGACACCTCCGTGCGCCGCCGGTACCAGTTGCGCTGCTCGATCAGCCGGTCCCGGACGTACGTCTCGCGCCGCGCCTGGTAGTCCATCCCGCGCAGCCGCTGCATCGCACCGGTGATCTCCCCGCCCTCCGGCACCGAACCGGCGGCCCGCGGATCCTCCCAGCCCATCTTCCGCAGCTCCCCCAGACCCGCCTCCAGCCGGGTGCGGTACGTCGCCTCGGGCGCGGCGACCTCACTGCCGAACGGCGCCCCGTGCACCGCGTACCGCCAGGCCAGGGACTTGATGAACTCCGCCGCACTGCGGTTGAGCTGCCACTGCGGGCGGGCCCGGCGCCGGGTCGCCCGCATTCCCACGCCCAGCACCCCCGCGTACGAGAGCACGCTCAGCAGCCCGAAGAGGTACACCGAGCCCAGCTTCGGCCCGGCCGGCAGCGCGGCGGCCGCCGCGGCCGCGACCAGCAGCAGCAGCTGCGCGCGGGTGGCCTGGGTGGACTCCCGCTGCCGGGAGACCGCCGCCTGGTCGGTGTGGTGGAAGAGGGCCGGCAGGTCCTCGTTTCGAAAGGTCATGCTGTCGGTCACAGCGCCCCCCTGCTGTCGGGTGGCGGGCGGCGGGCACCCCGCGGTCGCGGAGCATCCGCCGCCCGCCGTCGGATCAGACGGCGAGAGGCTCCAGGTCGCGGTGGACCCGCCGCTCGTCGCGTGCGTACCGGGTCAGGCTGTGGTCCTCGCCGAGCAGCCGGGTCAGCTCGGACACCGCCTCCGCCCGCAGCCGGGCCGCCTCTTCCTTGCGGCCCATCGAGTCCAGACTGACCGCCATGTTGGAACTGCTCGCCAGGGTCTCGGGATGGTGCGCCCCGAGCACCTCGCGCAGCCGCATCACCGCGAGCCGCTCCAGCTCCAGAGCGCCTTCCGGATCGCCCAGGTCGGCCCGCGTGTTGGCCAGGTTGAGATGGGCGAACACGGTGTGCGGGTGGTTGTCGCCGAGCACGTCCCGCATGCCCCGTATCGTCTGGCGGAGCATCGTCTCCGCCGTCTCCGCCGCGCCCGTGCCCCAGTGGAAGACCGCCAGGTTGTTCACGGCCGCCAGGGTGTACGGGTGCCGCTCACCCGGCACCTTCATGTACTCGTCCACCACCTCCTGCGCCAGGTCCCGCGCACCGCCCGGATCCCCGGTCGCGAACAGGTCCGAGGCCAGGTTGAGCTCGCAGGACAGCAGGTCCGGGTTGACAGAGGTGTACTTGGCCCGGTAGCGGGCCCGGGTGGCCGTGGTCAGCCGCAGGGCGTCCTCCAGCTGGCCCGCCCGGCGCAGCGACACCGCCAGGTTCTTCGCGGCCGACAGGGTGCCGGGGAACGCCCGGCCCAGCGTCCGCTTGTAGGTGTCGTACGTCCGGCTGAGCAGCTGCACCGAGTCCTCGTACCGGCCCACCTCGCGCAGGTCGCGGGCCAGGTTCTGCGCCGAGGACAGGGTGTACGGGTGCTCCGGCCCCAGCACCTCGGTGCGCAGGTCGTGCACCTCCTGGTCGATCTCCCGGGCCCGGGTGTACTGGCCCACGAGCCGCAGGTTCAGCGCCAGGTTGTTCGCGGCGGCCAGCGTGCGCGGGTGCGCCTCGTGGAAGATCTGGCTGAAGCCCTCGTGCGCGTCGGTCGCCAGCTCCATCGCCTGCCCGTAATGCCCCAGCGCACCCAGCGTGTTGGCCAGTCCGCTCATGGTCATGTACGTGTGCGGGTGCGAGGGGCCGAGCACCGCCTTCTGCCGCTCCAGCGTGACCTCGTCCAGCTCCTTCGCCTCCACGAACCGGCCCTGCGAACGCAGGATGTTCGACAGGTGGAAGCGCAGGTACAGGTACTGCAGGTCGTCGTTGCCCAGCATCTCCTTCCACGCCTCGCGCAGTTCCTCGCCGAGGGTGTACGCGGCCTTGAAATCGCCGCGCTTCCACAGGTAGCGCACCCGGTCGATGAGCAGCCTGCGCGTCTCCGGCTCCTTGCAGAACCGGGCCTCCGACGGGGTCAGGTGCGACCAGATGGTGTTGAACCGCGGCCACGTCTCAGGATTGTCGATCGGCTCGTCGTCGTCCGGCCGGGCACCCGCCAGGATCCGGTGGACCGCGTGCCGCGCCTCGCGCTGCTCCTCCTCGCTCAGCTGGGCCCGGATCACCGCCTGCACCAGCCGGTGCACCTGGATGCTGTTGCTGACCTGGTCGACCTTGGCCAGCGCGAACCGGCCGATCTCCCGGATCACCCGGCCCAGCACCAGCTTCTCCTGCAAGGAGGAGTCGTAGGGCTTGAGGGCGTCGATCATCTCCTTGCTGTAGAGCAGGTTCGCGGAGATCGGCTCGGGCGCGAGGAACGCGCACAGCTGGAGCAGCCGGACGGCCGCCGGGGACCGGGACTGCAGCCGCTCGATCGAGATGTTCCAGGTGGCGGCCACCGGCTCCGGGTACCCGGGCGGCTGGTTCAGGGCCAGGACGCGGGCGGCCTGCTGCGCCAGCTGCTCGATGTACGCGGACACCGGCGTCGCCGTCTCCGCGATCCAGGCACCCGCCTGCTCGACGGCCAGCGGCAGGTCACCCACCGCCACCGCCACCTGCTCGGCGTCGTCCTTGCTGAGCCCGGGGGCCCGGCGCTGCAGGTGCTCGATGGACTCCTCCCGCAGGAACACGTCCACCGGCAGCGCGTCACCGTACTGCGACCAGGACTGGTTGCGGGAGGTCACCAGGACGTGGCCCGGCCCGCCCGGCGGGAAGAACCGCTTGAGCGTCTCGGGATCGTCCGCGTTGTCGAAGACCAGCAGCCAGCGGGAGGAGGGAACCCCGCGCCGCAGCAGGTCGATCGCCTCCTGGGAGGCGGCCGCCATGTCCTCGCCGGTCTGCGCGCCCAGCCGTACCGCGAGCTCCGCGAGGGCCGCGACCACGTCGTCGGTCTGCTCCGAGGAGATCCACCACACCAGGTCGTAGTCGGCCATGAACCGGTGCACGTACTCCAGCGCCACCTGGGTCTTGCCGACGCCGCCCAGCCCGAACAGGGTCTGCGGCTGCGGCAGCACCACGGCCATGCCCCCGCCGAGCTGGTCGCGCATCCGTTCCAGCACGATGCTGCGCCCGGTGAAGCCGGGGTTGCGCGGCGGCGCGTTCCAGATCTTCGGGACGGTCCCCGGGAAGCGGGGACCGGGCTGCGAGGCACTGCCCGCGCTGTCGGGCAGGGCCATGGGCCGCTCCACCGCACGCAGCAGAGCGGCGGTCGCGTGCACCTCGTCGAGCCGGAAGAGGTCCACCGGGTTGCGGTCGATGTACGGCGTGGAAAGCCGTACGTCACCCACCCTCAGCGGCACCAGCTGGCGCCGGCCCCCGGTCGGGTCCTCGGCGGCCGCACGCTCCCACACGTCCACGGCCCGGGCCGACTTGAGATAGGCGGTGGAGAGCAGCACCACGGTCCGGGCGGCCGTGTCGATGCTGATCCCCGTCCCCCCGCCCAGGGTGTCCCCGGGGCCGGTGTGCGCGGGACGCTCGGCGGAGACGTCCTTCGGGACGACCCGGAAACCGGCCCGGGTGAGCACCGACTCGATCCAGTCGGCCCACATCCGGTTCTCGGCGACGTAGGACAGGAACAGGTCGGCGGGCAGCGCCGGGCGGCGCCGGGTGAAGGCGTCCCGGATGCGCAGCCGGACCTCCTCGCCGATCGCCGGCATGGAGGTGATCTGACCCTCGGTGACCACGGCGGTCAGCCGTTCGAAGGCGGAGAGCAGGGAGTTGGTGAGCCCGGCCTCGTCGCCGAAGGTGGCCAGGGTCTCCTCGTAGGCGTAGTAGGGGCGGTACGGGATCTCCACCGCGCCCCAGTAGGAGGTGAGCTCGTCCCCGACCAGGCCGTTCGGGAAGCGGTCGAACTTGATCCGGGCCAGCGCCCGGCCGGCGTCGGCCTTCTCCTTCTCGCCCTCGTCGATGCGCATCGGGACCGGGTAGATCTTGATGCCGCGGTCGTTGAACCGCTCGTCGATCTGGCGGGCGACGGACGCGGCGCCGTCGATGGACTGGTCGGACAGGGTGAAGCAGTCGACGAGGACGTCCGGGAGGTGGACCGTGCAGATGTCCGCGATGTCGGACAGGCCGGTACGGCTGTCGATGAGGACGTAGTCGTAGTTGCGCTTCATGTCGGCGCGTAAGGCGTCGAAGAAGAGCCCGCCGCCGAGCCGGTCGTAGAAGTTGTCCCAGTCGAAGGTGGAGACGGTCGCCGAGTACTCACGGTTCTGCCGGCCCGCCGAGACGAAGTCGAGGGTGCCGCCGTCCGGGAACTCCCAGCCGTGGGTCTCCGGCGTGAGCGAGACGGCGTGCGGCTGTATCCGCGCGTAGTCCTTGTGCCAGTCGTCGGGCCGCTGCACCGGGCTGGTCGCCGCCCAGGCGTATTCGCTGATCAGATCGATGACCCCGGTGGTGGCCCCCAGCGTCGAGGGGTCCAGGAAGGGGTGGAAGAAGCGGTGCAGGCCGGGCGCCTCCAGGTCCCAGTCCACGGCGAGGACCCGCTTGCCGTTGGCCGCCAGGATCCAGGCGGTGTTGGCCAGTGCCATGGTGCGGCCCGTGCCGCCCTTGTACGAGTAGAAGGTGACGATACGTCCGTCACGGCTGTCGCTGCTGCTGTCACTGCTCGCTGTCATCCGCGTCCCCCCGGTCGGTGTCGGTGTCGTCGTTGTCGTGGAGGCCGGCCCCCGCCGGCCCGGCCCGGTGCCGGTCGGAGTCGGGCGGGAAGGGGACACGGGGCGGTGGCGGCCCCGGCGGGCCGTTCATTCCCATCGGCCCGAGCAACCGGGGCCGTTCGATGGAGGTGTCGCCCTTCGGCGGATACGGCTGCGCGTGTCTGAGGAACTGCTGGGCGGCGGCCTCGACCACCTGCGGCAGGATCTGGCCGAGGGTCTCCACGTTCGCCACGCCGTTCGCGGCGGCCCGGCAGGCGGCCCGGCCCTGGCTCATCGTCTTGGGCATGGTGTTCTCCAGCCGGTCGGCCAGCTCGTTCTCCTTCGACCGGCTCTGGTGGTCGTACCGGTTCCACGGCACGACCACGTTGACCCACGGCCGGGGCTCCCGGTCGAAGGCGGCCAGGCGCCGGCGCCGCTGCTCGTCCTCCACCGCCCACCGGTCGACGATCAGGATCTCCGGCCGGGTCGGTAACTGCTTGCCGTCGAGGTGCCCGGCCTCGTCGTCGAAGGAGGACATGGTGGTCTGGTAGTTGAGGTTCTTGACCAGGTCCTCGGCGACGTAGGCGATGGGCCGCTGGGCGACCGGGTGGTACGGGTTCCACTCCAGCGCGGTGTCCCCGTAGTACTCGGGGGTGCGGCCCTCGGGCAGCTCGTGCCGGGAGGCGGCGGCCACGGTCACGTGCAGGCTGCGGGCCGGGCTGCCGCTGGAGCCGAAGGCGCTGGGCACGTTCCGGTAGTCCAGTGGGCGGATGGGGTCCAGGTGGGCGGTCTCGGCGACCTGGACGATGCGCCGGGCGAGCTCGTACACGGCCTGTTCGTACTGGTCGGCGTAGCCGCGCAGTTTGATCAGCCCGTACAGGCCGTCGGTGACGTAGCGTTCGCCGAAGGTGTTGTGGTTGAACTGCAACCGCTCGGCCGGGCCCGGGAGTTGCTCCGGCGGCACCGGCACCCACAGCGCGGGCACGATGGCCTCGGCCTGCCTGTTGCTGACCGCGCCGTGCTGGACGGCGCGCTGCGCGAAGGCGAACCACTCCTTCCCGCACATCTCGCTGGCGAAGTACCGCGGCGAGAACAGGGGAACGAAGACGCGGCAGTTGGCGAGTGCCCGGGCGAGCCGTTCGGACCAGCCCTCGCCGCTGCGTATCTCCCGGTCCATGAACCCGACGTCGTACCCGGCGCGCAGGTCCGTCAGCGCCATGACATGCCCGCAGAGATCACGGAAAAGGCGCTCGACCCACATGTCCGGGTCGGGGCCCCCGGCCCCGAACCTCGGTGTATGTGCGTAACTGAGAAAAAAGTACGGCTCCCCTGATGCGGGCACACGACCCCCGTCCCGAAGATGCGAAGCGAAGAAACATCATTCCGGAGCTGCTTCGCCACATCCCCTCATCGTTCAGTCAATCAGCGTCTGTTTTCGGTCATCCAGTCAAGGGCGTGATCGACGGCCTCCGGGAGGGAGAAGAGCATGGTCGACGCACCTCCCACCCGCCCCCTGCGCACCCGTGAATCCGGGAACGCGTCACCGATCTCCGCAAAATCGCCGTCGTCCAGCGCGACGTCCTCGTATGCCGTCCACTCCCCCTCCTGCCGGCGCCTTTGCGGCCCCGGAAGGTTCACCTTCACCACACACTCGTACATGCGCAAGGGGGGCTTCGGAATTCGGTACTCCGCGAGATGGAAAGCGGTACAGACCGAAAACCCCACATTGATCATGAGTACCTGACCGCCCTCCCAGCACAGCTTTCCCAGGGGTGTCTCCTCCCCCAGATGGCTTTCGAGGCGATGGCCGGAGCACAGCCGCTCCGCGTCCGCCCCGAGGGCCGCGAAAGAGGTCTGCGGGTGGGCGCTGCGGGCGGCGCCCGGGGCGGTGCGGACGGCCTCGGCCAGGGACCCCATGCCCTGGCTCGGGGTGCTCGCCGGGTCGAAGGCGGCCATCCGCTCCCGGAAGGCCAGCACCCCGGCCGCGTCCAGACCGCGGATCCGCTCCAGGTGGGCGGTGGAGGTCTTGGAGTTCTCCGGGGTGAACGCCGGAACCACCAGCGTGCCGCGCGGCCCGAGGACGCCGGTCAGGGCGTCGCGCAACGTCTCCGCGCGCAGCCCGGTCCCGCCGAGGGAGGAGTGCACCATGAGCCGCATGCCGGGACGGACCCCGGCCAGCCGCAACTGCACGGCGAGCCGAAGCCTGCCGGGCGCGGAGGAAGGCGCCGCCACGGGGGGAGTGGTCACGCGTCGACCGTCTTCAGTTCGTAGCGGAGCTCCGCCACCAGGCTCTTCCCGGTGACGGTCAGCTCGGCCGCCTCCGAAAGCTGGTCCAGCGCCCGGAGGATCCGGTCCGAGCCGCCCGGCTCGGACGTCGCCGTGGCCCGCCGGTACGCCTCCACCGCCACCCGCTCGTGCACGTCCGCCAGCAGCCGGGACACCGGGACCGGCCGCTCCCGCCACGGCGAGCGGTGCTGCCACTGACCGTCCAGCGCGTACAGGTCGGCCACCTCGGTCAGCGCCCGCAGCCTGGTCCGCCGCCGACCGGTCAGCAGTGCCAGCGCGGTCTCCCGCACCCCCGCCGCGTACGGCACCCCGAGGGCCCCCGGTCCGTGCCGCCCGGCCTCGCCCCAGTCGCCCGCCTGCGGGCCGCCCGCGAGCGGGGTCAGCGTGGTCAGCCCGGTGGCCGCCGCCCTGGCGAACTCCGGCACCGTCTCGTGCAGCAGCGCCCAGGCCCGGTCCAGCCGGCCCCGCCACTCCTCGGCCTCCCCGGCGCCGAGGCGGAGCCTGGGCGGGCGGGGGAAACAGTTGCGGTACGGGTCGAGGTCCTCCAGGGCCACCGGGGTCGCGTCCGGCCCGGGCGACCAGGTGCGTACGGGCTGCCAGCGGGCGTCCCCCGCCGTCGGCCCGAAGCGGTGCTCGGCGCGGCCGTCCCGTACGGCGTACCCCTCGTCGGTGACGTGCAGCGCGGCCCGGCCCTCCGTGCCCGGCTCCCCGAGCCGCAGCAGCCCCAGCGTCGGCAGGTACACCTCGCCGTCCCGGTAGGCCACTTCGGCCGGCAGGTCCAGCCCGCCGCGGAGCACGGCCGCGGCGGCCAGCGCGGTCAGCCTGCGCGCCGCCTCCGGGGCGTCCTGCCTGCCGTCGCGGGCGGCGTCCAGGGCCGCCAGCACCCAGGTCCGGGTGAAGGGGTGGTCCAGTACGGCGTCCAGTGCGTCCGGGCCCGCCTCCCCGGCCCCCTCCACGGCGGCCAGCAGCTCCCAGGCCCGCGCCCAGCCGGGGTCGGCGGCGAGGTCCTCGTGCAGCCGGACCAGCAGGATCCGGGTCAGTTCCGCCTGGGACCGGGCGAGTTCGGCCGGGTCGGTCAGCTGCGGCGCCGTCTCCCGCGGCGCGGTGCGGCCCTCGACCCCGTCCACGAGCTCCCGCAGGTCGGTGCAGTAGACGGAGGGGTTGTCGAAGCCGTTCCGGTCGCGGTAGCGGTGGGTGTAGAGCCCGCCGCCGCACGAACGTACGACGGGGCACCGGCGGCACGTGTCGCTGACGCCCGCCAGCCCCAGCTGCCGGGCACGGACCCCGGGATGGGCCGCGACCTGGTCAAACGCGTGGTCGAAGACATTGAAACCGGTGGCCGCGGCCCCCTCGAAGGCGCTCTTGAGGGAGTCCACCTGCTCCAGGGTCCCGTCGGTCTCGACGACGACGAGGTCGGTGGGCGCGAGGCCGAGCGACTCGGTGAGGCTGGGCCCTCCGCCCAGGGTCGAGAGCAGGGACTCGAAGAGCCTCACGGGCACCGGGCGTCCCAGCCGCTCCCAGTGGTCGAAGATCCGCAGCAGCCAGCGCGCGTAGGCGTCGGGGGCGCCGTCGGGGCGGGCCGGGGGCGTCTCCCAGGTGGCGTGGGGGAGCAGGAAGTCCACGCGCGGGGGCTCCAGTTCGACCAGCGCGTCCAGTACGGCGACGGGGTCGTTGGCCACGTCCACGGTGCAGAGCAGGCCCTGGTAGAGGTGACGGTACGGCTCGGAGCGGAGCAGTGCGACGGCGGCGAGGACCAGCGGGTGGCTCGTACGGCCGTCGGCGAAGCGGCGGTGGCGGTCGTTCGCGGCGCGGTCCCCGTCGAGGGAGATGCCGACGCGGACGCCGTACTCGTCGAAGAGGTCGAGGTAACGGGAGCTGAGCTGGAGCCCGTTGGTGTGGATCCGCAGGTCGAGTGCGGCGATCCCGCTGAGCGCCCGGCTGAACTCCTCGCACACGAGACGGAGCCGGGCCGTGCCCGCCAACAGGGGTTCCCCTCCATGGAGAATCACCGTGACGGAGGGGAGTGCATGGTCACGGGCATGTTCGGCGAGCCTGGACGCGGTATGCGAAATAACCTCGGGGGAGATCACTTTCGGCCTGGCTCGCCAGCTCTGATCTGCGTGTTCGTAGACATAGCAATGATCACAAGCAAGATCGCATCTGCTGTGAACCTTCAGGACGATCTCGCGAAATGCGATCAGGCCGGTCATTGCGCCAGTCTAGAGCGCCGAGTTCGGGTCAGAGCGCGGAGTTGAAGATCGGTGCCTGAACCGGACGAGAGGATTCGGCCGGCAGCACGCGACCGAGCGTCGTCGCCATGGACGCGGTGTGGACGTCGATCTTGCTGAGCGGGACCCGGTGGGCCTTGACCGAGCTGGGCGCGGGGGATGCTGAAGTGTTCACGGCACCGTCCTTGGGGAAGCCATGTGGAATGGACATGTGAATGACAACGGCTACATGCTGCTGTCAAGCAGGGACTTTACTAGGACGGTCCCCCTTGGCAACACGAGACATGACGCCTGGTCAAGACTTCCCTGCATTGCGCGGCGGATTTCTCAAGAGGGCGGATTCGGCCGTTAGCCGCAAGGAAAGATCCTTTTCATTGCCGGGATGTCGCGCCGGCGGTCCGCCCGGACCGGACCTGCGCCGCCCCCACCTCGCTGACCTGGTGCGATACCGAAGCGAGACCCGTCGGCCGGAAGTCCGGCGCGGCAGGTGCGGAACGGCCCCCGCCGAACAGCAGGTAGAGCACGGTGGTCACCGCCACGGCGGCGACGATCGCGCCGACGAGGTCCCCCTGGGAGGCGCCCCCGGAGGCGGCGCGGGTGCGCTTGTGGACGGCGTGGCCGACGAGGAGCCCGGCCGTGAGGGCGAGCAGGCCGACGGCTTCGATGTGCAGGTTCACCGGACGGCATCCACGGCTCGTGGGCCCCGTCGAGGTGGTGGCGGGCCCGGCGGCCGGACTGTACTCGGCCGCGTCCCGTCAACAACTCAGCTGCGAATGTCGGCCACTTGGATGTGGTGTGAGTGGGTCGTGGGTCAACCAGCGCTATGCGGGCTGCTGTTCGCTGAGGTCCGGTGCCGGGAGCTCGCGGAGCAGCCAGTTCAACACGTCGGGCAGGGCGCGCAGGGAGGCGAAGTGCGCGACGGCGGGCACGATGTTGGTCGTGGCCCCGGGGATGCGGCGGGCCAGCCAGCGGGAGTGGCCCACGGGGGAGAACACGTCGAGTTCGCCGTGCCAGATCAGCACCGGACAGCGGATGTCGGCCGGGTCGAAGCCCCAGGGGCGGCTGAAGGCGAGGACGTCGTCGATCCATCCGTACGCCGAATGGCGCAGCCCCTCACGGTAGTTCCGCAGGAGCATCGCACGCAGGCCGGCGTCCGAGACGATCATGCGGTCGTTGTCGGTCAGTTCGCGGCGCAGCTCGTCCAGCAGCCGGCCGGGGTCCTTGCGGATGCCGTCGGCGCGCGGGATGAGCCGGGCCGCCAGCTCCTCCGGGTCGGCGGTGGCGGTGGTGTACTCCCGTACGTTCGAGGCGGCCATCCCGGCGAACCAGTCCAGGTCCTCCGCGTCCCGGGGGGCGAGGCCGACCATTCCCGCGGTCCGGGTGACGCGGTCCGGGAGCAGGGCGGCGCAGGCGAGTGCTCCGGCGGCGCCGCCGGAGCGGCCGGCGACCGCGAAGGTGTCGAGGCCGAGGGCGTCGGCGATGGCGGCCACGTCCTGGGCCACGTCGGCGACGGTGCGGCCCACATGGCGGTCGGAGCCGCCGTAGCCGGGTCTGTCGTAGGCGATGAGCTGCATCCGGCGCTGGTAGAGGACCATTCCTCGGGGGGCCGGGCCGAGGCGGCTGCCGGGCATGCCGTGCAGCAGGAAGACGGGTTTGCCGTCGGGGTCGCCCCAGCGCTCCACGGCCAGAGCGCGCCCGTCCGCTGTGCGCACCTGATTGCGCACGCGCTCCCTCCTTCACGGTCGATGCGGGTCGTCACCGCGATTGTGCGCGCTGGGGGAGGAGCGCGGTAGGGCGCACTTCCGGCGGAATTCTTGTGAATGCCTTCACGAGCCTTAGGAGTCTTTTGTTCCTCTTGCGTATGACCTGGTCAAGGGGGTGTGTCAGGGGGAGTGGACGGGCCTGAACGGACGTCCGGCGGTCCCGGCAGGCTTTTTCGGCGCGGCGCCTTCCGCTTTTGGCCGCTTTGGCGGTCGAATTCGACCCACCGGACCGGGGCGCCGGGCCGACCCGTGGGGCCGGTCGTCAGGTGCGGGGAAATCCGGGGGCCGGAGCCGGAGCCGGAGCCGGAGCCGGAGCCGGAGCCGGTCGTGGGTGGCGCCGGCCGGGCCCCGCCTCAGGTGCGGGGTACGAGCAGGGCCGCCGCCGAGCGGGCCTGCTCCAGGGCGCGGGCCCGGTCCGCGCCGCGCTGGCCCAGGACGACCCGGGTGCTCAGGCCGTCCAGCAGGGCGAGCAGCTCCGAAGCCCGCGCGGGCACGTCCATGGGCGCGAAGCGGCCCTGGTCCACACCTCGGGCCAGGAGGGCCTCCAGGTCCCGCTGCCAGCTGTCGTCGATCTCCTCCTGGGCGGCCTTCAGCGGCTGGTTGGAGGCGGTACGGGCCCACAGCTCGATCCACAGCGTCCAGCGCGGGTCGCGGGGGCCCTCGGGGAGGTAGAGCTCCAGGAACTGGTCCAGCTTGCGCGCCGCCGTCACCCTGCGCCCCAGCAGCGCCCGGCGCTCCCCGGTGAGCTGCTCCTCGCTCCAGCGCAGCGCCTCCAGCAGGAGCCGGTCCTTGCTGCCGAAGTAGTACAGGATGTGGCCCCCGCTGGTGCCGAGGCGCTCGGCGAGCGCGGACATGGTGAGCGCGGCCAGTCCGTCCTCGGCGATGGCCGCCATGGCCTCTTCGAGCATCCGCTCCTGGGCGATCTGCCCGTCGCGCCGCCGTGCTGCTCCCGCCACCGCTCCCGCCCTCCGGATCTTCCTGGTCCGACCTTATCCCGGACAGGTCTTGACGGGGTCGAGGTCCAGCCCTCATCTTGAATGCCATTCAAGAAGTTAGAACGCCATTCAAGATCGTTCAAGGTCAGGGGTCCGTCATGGGGCAGCAGGAGACAGTCGACGTCGACGAGGTGTTCCGGGTCGAAACGCACGGGATCGACCCGATTCCGGACGGTGAACGCCACGGCAGCGCCAAGGACCTCTTCTGGCTCTGGTTCGGCTCCAACCTCACCTTCACCTACGTGATCAACGGCGCCCTCGCCGTCGCCTTCGGGCTCTCCTTCTGGCAGGCCACCGCCGTGGTCGTGATCGGCGGACTCTCCTTCTTCGCCATCAGCGCCGCCGGACTCAGCGGCATCCGCACCGGCACCGCCACCCTGGTCATCTCCCGCGCCGCCTTCGGCGTACGCGGCAACTTCCCGGCCGGCGTCCTCAACTGGGTGGTGAGCATCGGCTACACCATCGTCAACACTGTGGTGGGCACCCTCGCGCTGGAGGTCTTCTTCGCCGAGATCGGCTGGCAGGGCGGCACCGCCGCCCGCGCCGTCGCCCTGCTGGTCACGCTCGCGCTGACCTTCGCCGTCGCCATGTGGGGCCACGCCACCGTGCAGTTCGCCGAACGCTGGATGGCCTACGTCCTCGCCGCGGGCTTCGGCGTCCTGCTCCTGTTCGTCCTGCCCGGCACCGACACCGCCGCCCCGGCCGCCGCCCCCGGGCTCTCCGGCTGGAGCCTCGCCTTCGTGGTCATGCTCGCCGGCCCCTTCTCGTACCTGCCGATGCCCGCCGACTACACCCGCTACCTGCCCCGGACCACCTCACTGAAGTCGATCACCTGGATGGGCGCCCTCGGCGGTTTCCTCTCCTCGGTGGCCCTCGGCGTCGCGGGCGTCGCCGCCGCCACCCAGGCCGACATGACCGACGCGGTCGCCGGAGCCGAGAGCCTGCTGCCCGGCTGGTTCCAGCCGCTGTTCCTGGCCCTCGTACTCGGCGGCTCGGTCACCAACTCGATCATCACGCTCTACTCCTCCAGCCTGAACCTCCAGGTCCTCGGCATCCCGTGGAGCCGCGCCCGGGCCATCGTCATCAGCGCCGCCGTCACCGCCGTCGGCTCGCTCGCCGCGCTCTTCCTCACCGACTTCACCACCTCCCTCCTCTCCTTCCTCTCCCTGCTGATCATCGTCTTCGCCCCCTGGGGCGGAGTCTTCCTCGCCGACATGCTGCTGCGCCGCTGCCACTACGACGCCGACGCGCTGCACGCCGGGAGCGCGGGCGCCTACTGGTACCGCTCCGGCTACCACCCCGCCGGCCTGACCGCCCTGCTCGCCGGAATGACCTTCGCCGCCCTGACCTGCGACTCCGAGCTGTGGACCGGGCCGCTGGTCGCCCCGCTCGGCGGCGCCGACCTCACCCTGCTCGGCTCGGTCGTCTCCGGACTCGCCTACTGGGCCCTCACCCGCCGCAGGGTCGCGGCGTACGTCCCGGCCGCCTGAACCGCACCGCACCCCACCGCACCGCACCCCACCGCATCGCACCGCACCGCACGCAATGGAGCACCCCCGCATGACACGCCACCCCTTCCCCGCCGACCTGCTGCTCACCGGAGCACGGATCCACACCGTCGATCCCGCCCTGCCCGAGGCCGAGGCCCTCGCCGTCCACGACGGGCGGATCGTCTGGGTCGGTCCGGATGCCGAGGCCGCCGCCTGGGCCGGCCCAGAGACCCAGCGGATCGACGCGGGCGGCAAGCTGGTCCTGCCCGGCTTCATCGACGCCCACAACCACGTCCGGCTCGGCTCCGACGCCGACTGCGTCCAGCTGGCCGGGGTGCGCACCCTGGAGGGCATCCACGAGCGGATCCTGGCCTGGCGCGAGGCCCACCCCGACGCCGGCTGGATCGAGGCCGAGGCCTTCGACTACTCCGCCATCCCGGGCGGGCGGATGCCGTGCGCCGCCGACCTGGACCCCGTCACCGGGGACACCCCGGCGATCGTGCTCTCGTACGACGTGCACACGGCCTGGCTGAACACGGCGGCCATGCGGCGCCTCGGGGTCTCGCGGGACCGCACCGACCTCCCGTTCGGCACGGCGGCCGTGGACCCGCAGACGGGTGAACCCACCGGATTCGTCAAGGACTTCGCCGTCAAGGGACTCTCCCGAGCCGGCCACCGGGCCCTGCGTGAGCTGGGCGTGCCGTGGGCCTCGCCGGACCGGCAGTACGGGCGGCTCGCCAAGAGCCTCGACGACGCCATCGGCTTCGGCATCACCACGGTGGTCGAGCCGCAGAACTCCCTCGACGACCTCGAACTCTTCGAACGGGCCCGCTCCGAAGGGCGGTTGCGCTCCCGGATCGTCGCGGCGCTGTTCCACCCGCGCGGCACCTCCGACGCCGACCTGGACGAATTCGCCGACGCGGCGCGGCGGTTCACGGGGGACCGGCTGCGGGTCGGCCCGCTCAAGCTGTACATCGACGACGTGGTGGAACCGCGTACGGCCGCACTGCTGGAGCCGTACACCGGCTGCGGCGCGCACCGGGGCGAGACCTTCTACCCGGCGGAGGAGTTCGCGGACCTGCTGGCGAAGCTGGACGCACGCGGCTTCCAGTGCTTCGTCCACGCGACCGGCGACCGGGGCATCCGGACCGTCCTGGACGCGGTGGAACACGCGCGGACCCTGAACGGCCCGCGCGACGCCCGCCACCAGGTGGTCCACGTGGAGTGCCTGGACCCGGCGGACGTGCCGCGCTTCGCGGAGCTCGGCGTGATCGCGTGCATGCAGCCGAGGCACTGCGCGCCGGAGATCGCGGGCCCCGGCCAGGACTGGGCGCAGAACGTGGGCGAGGACCGCTGGCACAAGGCCTGGCCGATGCGGAGCCTGCACGAGGCGGGGGCGGTGCTGGCGTTCTCCAGCGACTGGAACGTGGCGGAGATGGACCCGATGGTCGGCATCTACACGGCGGTGACGCGCCGCCCGCTGTCCGGCGACGGCCCGGCCTGGCAGCCGGCCGAGACGGTGGACGTGGAGACGGCCGTGTACGGCTACACGATGGGCTCGGCCCACGCCAACTTCCTGGAACGGGAACGCGGTTCGCTCACCGTGGGCAAGGCGGCGGACTTCGTGATCCTCTCCCGGGACATCCTCGCCGTCCCGGCGGACGAGATCCCGGGCACGGTCGCCGAGACGGTCGTGGTGGCGGGCGAGGTGGCCCACCGGGTGCCCTGCGGGCGGCTCGGCGGTTCATAGCCCGAGCCGTTCCCCTGCGGGGTGGCTCGGCGGTGTGAGGTTCGGGCCGTGCCCCTGCGGGGTGCTCGGCGGTGTGCGGCTCGGGCCGGGCGCTGCCCGGGCCCGCGCCTCAAGCGCCGGCGGGGCTGGGTGGTGTGGTGCGGGGTGGTGCCCCGCACGAGGATCTCCTCGGCTCGGCGCGCGCGGGGCGTCCCGGCCAGACGGCAGTGGTCGCGCCTCGTCCTGCGGGGACCCTCCTACGTGTCACCACCCCACCCCGGTGCTTCGACAGCCCGCGCACATCAAGCCCCGCCGGCGTTTGAGGCGACCGCCCCGGGCGAGGACGACCCGCACTATTCAGCCCCGCCGGCGTTTGAGGCGGCCCGTCCGGCAGGGGGGCTCGTACGTCGCCGAGCTGCAGCAAGCATTTCGCACGGATATTCGAATTACTCTATGGTGGAGAGCGGGGGAGGTGTTCATTCGAGCGAAGCAGGAGGCCGCGGGTGCCCGGGTTTACGCATCTGCACACCGTTTCGGGGTTCTCCATGCGCTACGGAGGCTCACACCCGCAGCGGCTGGCGGAGCGTGCCGCCGAGCGGGGCATGGACGCCCTCGCCCTGACCGACCGCGACACCCTCGCGGGCGCGGTCCGGTTCGCGAAGGCGTGCGCGCAGGCGGGCATCCGGCCGTTGTTCGGAGTGGACATGGCGGTGCCGCCCGCGACGGGCTCGGCCGGGTCGGGGGGCCCGGCCGGATCCGACGCCCACGCGGGATCCGCCGAGGCCTCGTACCGGCGGCGTACCCCCGTCAAGGGCGGGGCCTTCGTCGACGAGTCCGCCGCGCGCGCCGTCTTCCTGGCCCGGGACGGGGCCGCCGGCTGGGCCGAGCTGTGCCGGATGGTCACCGCCGCCCACGCGGGGGACGCCGAGGTTCCGCTGGTGCCCTGGGAGGCCCTGCGCGGGGAGGGCGTCTTCGTCCTGCTCGGGCCCGGTTCCGAGGTGGGGCGGGCGCTCGCCGCGGGCCGCCCCGACCGTGCCGCCCGGCTGCTCGCGCCCTGGCGGGAGATCTACGGTGACTCCCTGCGCCTGGAGGCCGTCCACCACGGCCGCACCGGCACCGGGCCCGGTTCGCTGCGGCTGGCCGCCCGGACCGTCGGCTTCGCCGCCGACCAGGGCGTTCCGGCCGTCCTGACCAACGCCGTCCGCTACGCCGACCCCGGGCAGGGCCCGGTCGCCGACATCCTCGACGCGGCCCGCCGCCTGGTCCCCATCGACCCCCGCAACCCCACGTACCCGCTCGACAGCGGTGAGCGCTGGCTCAAGGACCCCGCCGCCATGGCCGAGGTCGCCGACCGGATCGCGCAGGCGGCCGGCCTGCGCCCCGCCGACGCCAGGCGCCTGCTCGCGGAGACCCGGCGTACCGCCGAGGCCTGCTCCGTGGACCCCGAGGACGACCTCGGCATGGGTTCCGTGCACTTCCCCGAGGCCCGGCTCGTCGGCGCGGCCCGCCGCAGCGCCCAGCGGGTCCTCGCTTCCCGGGCCTCCGCCGGCATGGTGCTGCGCGGCTACGCGGGCGACCGCGCCTACTGGGAGCGGATGCACCAGGAGCTCGACATCATCGCCTATCACGGCTTCGCCACGTATTTCCTGACGGTAGCTCAAGTGGTGGACGACGTAAGGGAGATGGGTATCCGGGTGGCTGCGCGGGGGTCCGGGGCCGGTTCCCTCGTCAACCACCTGCTCGGGATCGCGCACGCCGACCCCGTCGCCCACGGACTGCTGATGGAGCGCTTCCTCTCCAAGCGGCGGCGCGTCCTGCCCGACATCGACATCGACGTGGAGTCCGCGCGCCGGCTGGAGGTCTACCGGCGGATCATGGACCGGTTCGGCACCGAACGCGTCGCCACCGTCTCCATGCCCGAGACCTACCGGGTCCGGCACGCCATCCGGGACGTCGGCGCCGCCCTGTCCATGGACCCGGCCGTCACCGACCGGCTCGCCAAGGCGTTCCCGCACATCAGGGCCCGTGACGCCCGTGCCGCGCTGGAGGAGCTCCCGGAACTGCGGGACGTGCGCGGGGAGTCGTACGGACGGCTGTGGGAGCTCGTCGAATCGCTGGACGCGCTGCCGCGCGGGATCGCCATGCACCCGTGCGGGGTGCTGCTCTCCGACGACTCGCTGCTCGCCCGTACCCCGGTGGTGCCCACCAGCGGCGAGGGCTTTCCCATGTCGCAGTTCGACAAGGACGACGTGGAGGAACTCGGGCTGCTCAAACTGGACGTGCTGGGCGTGCGGATGCAGTCCGCGATGGCCCACGCGGTCGCGGAGGTCCGCCGCGGCACGGGGCGGGAGCTCGACCTGGACGACCCGGCGCAGGTGCCGCCGGGCGACCGGGCCACGTACGAGCTGATCCGCTCGGCCGAGACCCTGGGCTGTTTCCAGATCGAGTCGCCCGGCCAGCGGGACCTGGTGGGCCGGCTGCAGCCGGCCACCTTCCAGGACCTGGTCGTCGACATCTCGCTGTTCCGGCCGGGTCCGGTGGCCGCCGACATGGTGCGGCCCTTCATCGAGGCCCGGCACGGGCGGGCCCCGGTCCGC
Organism: Streptomyces venezuelae; assembly: GCF_008642275.1. Lineage (NCBI taxonomy): Bacteria > Bacillati > Actinomycetota > Actinomycetes > Kitasatosporales > Streptomycetaceae > Streptomyces > Streptomyces venezuelae. Next base: position 1,636,954 of record NZ_CP029189.1, on the reverse strand, counting down.
TTCCCGCACCCGGACCTCGCCGACGCGCTGCGCGAGACGTACGGGGTGGTGGTCTTCCACGAGCAGATCATCGAGATCGTGAACGTCATGACCGGTTGCGGGCGGGACGAGGCGGACCGGGTGCGGCGCGGGCTGTCCGACCCGCAGTCGCAGCCGCGGATCAAGGTCTGGTTCGCGGCGAAGGCGGCCGAGCGCGGCTATCCGGTGGAGGTGATCGCCCGGACCTGGGAGATCGTGGAGGCCTTCGGTTCGTACGGCTTCTGCAAGGCGCACGCGGTGGCCTTCGCGGTGCCCACCTACCAGTCGGCCTGGCTGAAGGCGCACCATCCGGCGGCCTTCTACGCCGGCCTGCTGACCCACGACCCGGGGATGTACCCGAAGCGGCTGCTGCTGGCGGACGCGCGGCGGCGGGGTGTGCCGGTGCTGCCACTGGACGTGAACCGGTCGGCGGCCGCCCACCGTATCGAACTGGTGTCTGATAACGGAGGGGTGTGGGGGCTAAGGCTCGGGCTGTCCGACGTCCACGGCATCAGCGGGGCCGAGGCGGAGCGGATCGAGGAGGGACAGCCGTACGCCTCCCTGCGTGACTTCTGGGACCGGGCGCACCCGGGACGCCCCGTCGCCGAACGGCTCGCTCAGGTGGGGGCGTTGGACGCCTTCGGCGCCAACCGGCGGGACCTGTTGCTGCACGTGTCCGAACTGCACGGCGCACAGCGGGCCGCAGGTGTGCGCGGCCCCCAACTCCCCCTGGAGGGAGGACGGTCCACGGCCTCCGTCGGACTGCCCGACCTGACCGACGCGGAACGGCTCAGCGCCGAGCTGGGCGTCCTCGGCATGGACGCCTCCCGGCACCTGATGGGGGACCACCACGCCTTCCTGGCCGAACTGGGAGTGATCCCGGCGCGCCGGCTGCGCGACACCGAGCACGGGCAGACCGTGCTGGTCGCGGGGGCGAAGGCGGCCACCCAGACCCCGCCGATCCGCTCCGGGAGGCGGGTCATCTTCACGACGCTGGACGACGGTACGGGCCTGGTCGACCTGGCCTTCTTCGACGACAGCCACGAGCGCTGCGCGCACACCGTCTTCCACTCCTTCCTGCTGCTGGTACGAGGTGTCGTGCAGCGGCGGGGCCCGCAGAGCCTGAGCGTGGTCGGGGCGGCGGCGTGGAACCTGGCCGAGCTGGTGGAACTGCGGGCGGCGGGCGGCCTGGACGCGGTCGCAACCCGCCTCGCCGAACCGGCGGCCGACCCGGGCGGGTCGGCAGCGGAGGAGGGCGGCGCCGACCACGAGACGGCCGGGCGGGCCCCGGGCCGCAGGATCCGCATGTCCACGGGGTACGAGATGAACCCCTGGGCCGACCTCCAGCCGCCCGGCACCGGCCCCGCGACCGGCCGCAAGCTGTGGCACTCCAGCCCGGGGAGTGCGGGATGACCACTGCCGAGCGGGTCGTGATGTGCCTGCGCCCGTACCCCGCCGACGGGGGCCCGCTCGGGGCGCAGGAGTACGCCGGGGTGCTCGCGTTGCTCGGGGGCATCACCCCGGCCGTACAGGCCCTGGCGCCCGACACCGTCCTCGCCGAGGTCGGGGGCGCGCTGCGCTACTTCGACTGCGACGCCACCCGGCTGGCCGCCGTGATCCGGGTCCGGGCCCTCGCCCTGTACGGCGTGGACGCCGCCGTCGGCGTGGCCGGCAACCCCATGCTGGCCCGGGCGGCGGCCCGTGAGGCCCGGCCGGGGGAGACCCTGGTGATCCCCGGAAACCCCGTCGCCGTCCGGGAGTTCCTGGCCGGCAAGCCCGTCACCGCCCTCGACGGGGTCGGGCCGAAGGCCGCCCGCACCCTGTGCTCCTACGGCCTCGACTCCGTCGGCCGGGTCGCCGCCGCCCCGCCCGCCGCCCTGCGGCGGATCCTCGGCGCCCGGCTCGGCCGCGAGGTGCACGAGCGCGCCCTCGGGATCGACCGGACCCCCGTCCGGCCGGGTGCTGCCGCCCGCACCGTCGCCGCCGAGCGGCTCTTCGACCGGGACGAGCTGGATCCCGTACGGCACCGGCGGGCGCTGCTCTCGCTGACGGAGGAGCTCGGCGCGAAGCTTCGTACACAGGAACAGGGCCGGGGGCAGGTCTGCCGCGCCCTTTCGCTCACCGTCCGCTGCGCCGACCGCACCACGCTCACCCGGACGCGCACCCTGGCCGAGCCCACCGCGCACTCGGCCGCCCTGACCGCCACGGCCTACGCCCTTTACGCGGGCCTCGGGCTGCAGCGGGCCCGGGTCCGCGCACTGTCCCTGCGCGCCGAGGACCTGACCTCGGCCGAACGGGCCGCGCGGCAGCTCAGCCTCGACCCCGAGGACGAGAAGGCCCGCCGCCTGGAGGCCGTCACGGACCGGGTCCGCGCACGCTTCGGGCCGCACGCCATCGCCCGTGGCACGCTGGCCGCCTGACGGCCCGTAAGCGTTCGGCCGGGCGACGCGCGAGTTTTTACCGACGCGTAACTTCCCTGTGTTGCTACTCACCCGTAATTTAGCGGCAGCAGCTCCCCTTGTGATCCGGATCACGGGACGAACCCCCACACTCATCCCCTTGAATCACCCGCGAGGAGATCACCCGATGCTGCCCTGGAGACGCCTGCTCCGCCCACTCGCCGTCCTCACCCTCACCGCCGCCGCACTCGTCGCCCCCACCGGCGCGGCGCAGGCCGCGGCCGCCCCCAGCAGCGGCTGGAACAACTGGTCCTGCAAGCCGTCCGCCGCGCACCCGCGCCCCGTCGTCCTCGTCCACGGGACCTTCGGCAACTCCTGGGACAACTGGCTCGGCTTCGCCCCGTACCTCGTGCACCGCGGGTACTGCGTCTACTCGCTCGACTACGGCCAACTGCCCGGCGTGCCCCTCTTCAACGGGCTCGGCCCCATCGACAAGTCCGCCGAACAGCTCGACGTCTTCGTCGACAAGGTGCTGGCCGCCACCGGAGCGGCCAAGACCGACATCGTGGGGCACTCGCAGGGCGGCATGATGCCCCGCTACTACCTGAAGTTCCTCGGCGGCGCCTCGAAGGTCAACGCACTGGTCGGGCTCGCACCCGACAACCACGGCACCACCCTGCTCGGCTTCACCAAGCTCCTGCCGTACTTCCCCGGGGCCGAGGACCTGATCAGCACCGCGACCCCGGGCCTCGCCGACCAGATCGCCGGATCCGCCTTCCAGCAGAAGCTGAACGAGGGCGGGGACACCGTGCCCGGGGTGAAGTACACGGTCATCGCCACCAAGTACGACGAGGTGGTGACGCCCTACCGGAGCGCCTTCCTGGACGGGCCGGACGTGAACAACGTCGTACTCCAGGACCTGTGCTTCCTGGACCTCTCGGAGCACGTCGCCATCGGGCTCACCGACCGGATCGCCTGGCACGAGGCGGTCAACGCCCTCGACCCGGCGCACGCCGAACGGACCACCTGCGCCTCGGTCTTCGACTGACGGGGCGCAGGCGGTCCGGCGGCCGCTAGCGGCCGTGGCGGCCCGTCGCCGTACGCGCGGTACGGCGGCGGGCGGCTGCGAACAGCGCGGCCGCGCCGACGGCCAGGGCGGCGGCCCCGGCGATCGCGATCGTCGGGGTGGCGCTGTTGCCGCCCGTCTCGGCGAGGTTGTTCCCGGCGGCGGGCGAGGAAGAACCGGCCGCGATCGGGACGGCGGCGGAAGCGTTCGTGCCGTTCGTCTTCGGGTCGTTGTCGCCGTGGCCGTTGTGCTCCACCGTGGACTTTCCGGCGCCCTCGGCGATCTGCTCGTCGGTAGGAGCCGAGGGCTTGTCGGCGGGCTTGTCGGACGGCTTGTCCGAGGGCTTGTCGGACGGCTTGCCGCCCGGCTTGTCGCCCGGCTTGGAACCGGTCCCGGTGGTCGGAGCGGTACCGCCACCGCCACCGCCCCCGTTGTCCTTGCCGAAGACCACGTCCGAGCAGGTGTAGAAGGCCTCCGGGCTGTCGGAGCGCTGCCAGATGCTGTAGATCAGGTGGCGGCCCGACTTGTTCGGAACGGTCCCCGAGAAGACGTAGTCACCGTTCTGCATGCCCGGGTCGGTGGCCTTGGCGAACGGCGCCGGCTCCAGGTCGGACCAGGCCAGCGGCTTGGCCGGGTCGTAGCCGTCCTTCGTCACGTACAGCTCGAAGGAGCCCTTGTGCGGGGCCGTGCCCTTGTAGCGGAAGGTGTGCGCACCGGCGGACATCGGGCTGGCCGGCCAGTCGACGCGGGCCAGGTCCAGGCCCCGGTACTTGTCGTTGCCGGCCGAGCAGAGCTGACCGTTCGGGATCAGCGAGCGGTGGTTGCCGGCGGCGTTGGCGATGTTCACCGCGTTCCAGTCGTAGAACGCCTGCGCCCCACTGGCCCCGACCGCAGCCTTGCAGGCCGCCGACTTCGGGGACTCCGGCCCCTCGGCGTAGCACGCGGCCACCCGGCTGACCGGGTCCGTCATCGAGCCGTGGGCGACCGCGGGTGCCGCCGCGTACGCGGCCAGCGCGAGCGGGACGAGACCGGCGGAGGCGACACGGGTCAGCGTGACGGCGGTACGGCGGCGGTGTGCGGGCATGGGTGATCTCCTTCGGGCACAAAGCAGGGGCGTGCCGGTGGAATCGGACCCCGCGGTGCGCCGCCCCCCGGCGGCGCCGCAACGGGCCCTTCCTGTCCTGGCCCGGCCAAGCTAGCCGCCCCGACCACGGGTTCTGCCGCCTCGGGCCCGCTGGAGCGGATCCTTAGGGTCCCGTTAAGGCAGGGACAAGAGCCGCCTCAGGAAGCGGGCCCGGCAGGGCGGTCAGCGGCCGCTGCCGGCCGTCAGCAGGTCCCTCACCTGGGCGGCCGTCCAGGTGCCGGCGGCGCCGGGGCAGGCCGCCAGGTAGTCGGCGATGTCGTGCTCCTCCCAGGGGCCGGACTCCAGCAGGCCGCCGGCCAGGTAGCGCAGGTAGGCGGCCGACGGGTCGCGCACCTCGACGTCCTGCAGGCTCCACGGCGCGGTGAAGGTCAGCAGGGGGATGCCCTCGATCGTGCCCGGGCAGATCAGGGTCTCGTACCGTCCCGGGCCCAGCGCGGCACGGCCGTCCCGCAGGGCCGCCGTCAGGTCCAGGTCCGTCCCCGGCCTCCGGTACATCTCCTGCGCGGCGATGTCGGACATCTGGCCCACCGTCACCAGGTGCGCCCGTCCGCGCGTGCGGCCGGGAGCCGCGGGGTCGTAGAACGCCCGGCCCCCCGTCCACACGGGGGACTCCGTGGCGAAGTACAGCCGGCCTTCCAGCTCGACCGCGATCGAGCGCTCGGGCGCCCGGTGGTCCCGGCAGCCCGGGTACGTGCGGGCCGCGCCGGGCGGGGTCCCGCCGGCGAGATAGGCGGCCAGGCGGTCCATGTGCATGTTGGACCCGTAGGAGGCGTACCAGACCTTCTCGGGCGTGGGGACGACCGCTCCGTCGAGCGGGGTGGCGGTGTGGACGGGCATGCTCGTTCCTCGGGACTCGGGGCTCGGGGCTCGGGGCTCGGGGGCTCGGGGCTCGGGACGAGGGTTTCCGCCGGTCTCACCTGCGCGGACGGCGAGCCGGAATCTCCCTTGTCATATGCCTACCGGGCCACTGGGGCCCGTGCGTATGGTGTGGCCCCGGACCATCCCGGGCCCGGCGCCCTCCCGGCTCCCCACGGGAGGGCCGCCGCGCGCCCCCGGCGTCCTGCGTGCCGTTTCCCGCCCCTCCCGGACTACGGGAGGAGCGCGGAAAGGCCGGCCGCGGAGCGGGCCTGGTCGTCCAGCGCGTCGAGGGCCCGTACGGCCTGCGATGCCGCCTCCGGGTCGCTCGCGGCGAGCCCGCTGTCGGCGAACTCGTCCTCGTCCAGCCGCAGCACGGAGCTGCCGTCCGCCGACACCCACAGGTCGAGGTCCAGGTCCTCGACGAGGATCTCCCCGCTCTGCACCAGGGCCGGGCGCGTGACGTCGCAGTACCAGCCCTTGAGGACGCCGTCGCCGCTCCAGACCTCCTTGACCGCGTACCAGCGGGTCCGCCAGAAGTGCTCGACGAACACGTCGCCCGGCTCGAAGCGCACGAAGCCGAAGTCCCGTACGCCCTCCGCCGCCCAGGGGGCGCGCACGGAGATCCGGTCGCCGTCGTCGGCGACCTGCGCCGCCGGATAACGGATCTTGGTCCGTCCGGCCTTGGTCAGGACGACGGTCAGCTGTGCGGTCACAGGGTCTCCAGCCTTCTCGTGTAGCGCGTCTCGGTCGCGCAGATCTCGTAGCCGAACCACTCGTTGACGGCGAGCATCGGGCCGTTGCCCGCGTCGTTGCCGGTGAACGCCTCCGTGTACCCGGCCGCGCGGGCCCGGTGCAGGGAGGCCGACTTGGCGAGCTTGGCCAGACCCCGGCCGCGGAACGCGCGCAGGGTTCCGGTCATCGCCGAGAGGTAGCGGGTCCCGCCGTCGGTCTGCGCCGCGGCGAAGGAGGCCACGACGCCGTCGACCAGGGCGACGGTGGTCAGCTCCTTGTCGAGGGACGGGTTGTTCCAGGTCTGCGCGAGCCAGTCCTCGTAGTCGTCCAGATCCGCCGCGACATCGCCCGGTTCGTCGGCGGTCGTCTCGGCGTCGGCCTCGAACAGCGGCCGCGGGTCGGCGGCGAAGGCGGATCCGGGGCGCAGCTCGACCCCGGCCGGAAGGTCCCGCTCCCGCGGGGGCTCCGGCAGCGCGGCCGCCGCCAGGTCCAGGCGCAGGAAGTGCGCCGACCGGCCGGGGCGGTAGCCGTGCCGCTCGGCGAAGGCGCGGGACGCGGGCTCGTCGAGCACCCAGGCGTACACGTCCCGCGCACCCCGCGCGGCGAGGTGTTCCTCGGCGGCACGGAGCAGGAGGGTGCCGGCGCCGAGGCCGCGGTGGGCGGGGTCGACGTACGCGTTGACGTACGACTGCCCGGGCTCGGGGCTGTCGTACGCGATGCCGGTCTGGGCGGTGCCGACGACCCGGCCGTCCGGGGTCTCGGCGACGAGGATCCGGTGGTGCTTCGCCGGGTGCGCGGAGGAGAGCTCGAAGGCGACGCCCTCGGCGGTGGCGATCATGAACGGCAGGGCGGCACGACGGACCCGTACGACGGACTCCGCGTCCGCTCGGACCCCGGGGCGTAGGTCGCGGATCGATACGGTCATGCGGCAGACGCTACGGGTGCCCTTGCGGCGTGCGCCTCCCAATTAACCGCCGATGGTGGACAATCACCCGCGTGACCTCGACAAACCTGAAGATCACCATCGACGGCTCGGCCGGGTCGGCCGCCCCGTACGAACAGCTGCGCGCACAGATCGCCGACCGGGCCCGGTCGGGGAAGCTCCCGGCGGGCTTCAAGCTGCCGACGGTCCGGGGCCTCGCGGAGGAGCTGGGGCTGGCCGCCAACACGGTCGCGAAGGCGTACCGGGCGCTGGAGGCGGACGCGGTGATCGAGACGCGCGGCCGGAACGGGACCTTCATCGCGGCCGCCGGGGACGCGGTGTCCCGGGAGGCGGCGTCCGCCGCGCAGGCGTACGCGGACCGGGTCCACCGCCTCGGCCTGACGCAGGCCGAAGCCCTCGCCGCCGCCACGGACGCCCTCCGGGCCAGGTACGCCGCGAAGTAGCCGCCGCCTCCGCGGCCGGGCTCCCGGGGGCTCGCCCCCGTACCCCCTACGACGCTCCGCGCCCGCGCCTCACCCGCCGGCGGGGCTGAATTCGGCCCCGCCGGACCGGAGACTAGAGGTACAGCCCCGCCTCCGAGCTGTGGGGCTGGGGCGGGAGGACCGCCGCCGGGCCCGTGCCGCGGCGCAGGGCGAACAGTTCCGCCAGGCTGGCGCCCTCGCGGGAGACGCCCTCGTCGGTGCCCAGCCAGTCCACCGCCTCCCGGTGGGTCAGCCGGCCGACCTCGATGCGGGCCAGGCAGCGCCCCGGACGGACCACCGCCGGGTGGAGCCGTTCCAGGTCCTCGTTGGTGGTGACGCCCACCAGGACGTTGCGGCCCTGCCCGAGCAGTCCGTCCGTCAGGTTCAGCAGCCGGGACAGCGCCTGCCCGGCCGTGTGGCGGGCCTCGCCGCGGATCAGCTCGTCGCAGTCCTCCAGCAGCAGCAGCCGCCAGCGGCCCTTCGCCGTGCCCTCGTCCTCGCCGATCGCGATGTCCATCAGGTAGCCCACGTCGTTGAACAGCCGTTCCGGGTCCAGGACGCAGTCCACCTGGCACCAGTCGCGCCAGGACCGGGCCAGCGTCCGCAGCGCGGAGGTCTTGCCCGTGCCGGGCGGCCCGTGCAGCAGGAGCAGCCGGCCGGCGATGTCGTCCGGGGTCACCTTCATCAGCCGGTCCATCGCCCCGGCCACCGGAGCGGTGTAGTTGGGCCGCACCTCCGCCCAGGTCCCGGCGGCGATCTGGCGGGTCGTCCGGTACGGGCCGCGGCGCGGGGAGACGTACCAGAAGCCCATCGTGACGTTCTCGGGCTGCGGTTCGGGCTCGTCCTGCACGCCTTCCGTGGCCTTGCCGAGCACGTCGGCGGCGAGTACGTCGCTGACCGCCGTCACGGTGACGTCCGCTCCCCGGCTCCAGCGCGAGACGAGCATGGTCCAGCCCTCGCCCTCGGCGAGGGTGGCGCTGCGGTCGCTGTCGCGCGCCGAGCGCAGCACCGTGGCATCCGGCGGCAGGAGAGTGGCTTCCGCCTTGACCCGCTCGATCGACACGCTGTGCGAGTACGGCTGCTCGCCGGACGCGAACCGGCCGAGGAAGAGCGCGTCGACGACGTCCGACGGTGAGTCGCTGTCGTCGACGTTGAGCCGGATCGGCAGCGCGTCCTGCGGGTTGGCTGACATGGCGCCCATGATCCGGCACACGATGCCCTCGTGCACCCGTGTTTCGCTGGATCGGGTGCCCAAGTTCCCTCTTCAAACGCATTCGGAGTGAAGGTTCGGGCCTCATCTCTGCCCTGAATATTCTTGGCATGGACACTTCCAGCCAACCCCGGCTCCTTGTACCACGGACTCAGGAGTAACCCCCACAAGGAGCCGCACACATGAGCATGAAACTGTCGCGCTTCGCTGCCCTGACCTCCTCCCTCTTACTCGCCGCGGGCGCCACCCTGTTCGGCGCGGGCCAGGCGGCCGCCACCGCCCGGGCCGACTTCGGCTACGTCGCCCTCGGCGACTCGTACTCCTCCGGCGTCGGCGCCGGCAACTACGACGGCACGAGCGGAAACTGCAAGCGCACCACCCGCGCCTACCCGGCCCTGTGGGCCGCCGCCCACTCCCCCCAGAGCTTCTCCTTCACCGCCTGCTCGGGCGCTCGTACGAGTGATGTCCTCTCCGGCCAGCTCGCCCCGCTCAACTCCGGTACCGACCTGGTCAGCATCACCATCGGGGGCAACGACGCCGGGTTCTCCGACGTCATGACCACCTGCGTCCTCCAGTCCGAATCCACCTGCGTCAACCGCGTGAACCAGGCCAAGGCCTACGTGGACTCCACCCTCCCCGGCCGGCTCGACCAGGTCTACGACGCCATCGACAGCCGCTCGCCCGGCGCGCACGTCGTCGTCCTCGGCTACCCCCGCTTCTACAAGCTCAACGGCACCTGCACCACCGGCCTGACCGAGGGTGAGCGGGCCGCCATCAACGGCGCGGCCGACTACCTCAACGCCGCCATCGCCAAACGCGCCGCCGACCACGGCTTCACCTTCGCCTCGGTCGCCGGCGCCTTCACGGGTCACGAGATCTGCTCCGGCAACGCGTGGCTGCACAGCGTCAACTGGCTGAACATCGGCGAGTCGTACCACCCGACCGCCGCCGGACAGTCCGGCGGCTACCTGCCGGTCTTCACGAACGCCGCCTGACCGGCCCGGTACTCCCGGGCCGCGCGGAAGTCCCCGCCCGCGCGGCCCGTCCCGTCCGTTCGATTCAGCCGGCCCGTCTGATCCGTCTGATCCGTCGGGCCCGTCTGATCCGGTTCGCCGGTCCCCGGAGCCGTCGGAGCGCTCGCCGTCGGCGAGGCCGGCGACGGACTCGGTCCGGGGGAGGGGGCCCCGCTCGTCGGGGTCTCCTCCCGGCACGTCACGGAGGTGGCCACCCACTGGGTCGCCACCTCGGCCGGTCCCCGCACCTCCAGCCGGACCGCGTCCTCGAAGACCGCGTCCGGTTCGTGCGTGAGTTCCGTGTGCTCCAGCCGCCGGCTCCGCGGCCCGCCCTCCTCGTACGTGACGGAGCGCCAGTCGGGGCCGGACGTCCGGCCGCTGCGCGTGGCCCAGCGGTACTCCAGCACGACCGGGGTGCGCTCCACCTCGACGGTGGCCGTGAAGGCGGGCGCGTACCCGGCGGGCGGCGGGCAGCTGCCGGTGTAGGAGGAGCGCACCGTGTCCACGTACACCGAGACGTGCTGCCCGGGTGCGGCCGGGGTGGATGCCGACGCCGAGGCCGACGGAGCCGCCGACGGGGCCGTGGTGACGCTCTGGGCGGTGGTCGCCGAGCCGGTCGGCGCGCCGCCGTTCCCGCCGCCGCGCCCGCCCGTGTTCTCGCGGTCCCTGAGCAGCAGCCACCCCACCGCGACCAGGGCCAGCAGCATCAGCACGATCCCGGCCGTCAGCACCAGCCCGGCCCGGCTCTCGCGCGGCCCGGGCCCGGCCGTGGCCGGCGGCGGCGTTCCGTACGGCGTCGTGTGCGGTTCGTTCCCGCCGTGCCCGTGGTGCACCGCAGCCGAAGCCGCAGCCGCAGCCGCAGTCGAAGCCGCCGTCGTCGTCGGCGTGTCCGGGCCCGACACCGGGCCGCCGGGAGTCCGTACGGTCCCGCCCGCGCCCACCACGCGCAGCATCCGGGCCGCCTCGGCCGCGGACAGCCGCCCGGCCGGGTCCTTGCGCAGCAGTCCCTCCAGTACGGGCGCCAGAGCCCCGGCCCGGCGCGGCGGCGGGAACTCCGCGTCCACCACCGCCCGCAGGGTGTCCAGCGCGGTGGCCTGCCGGAAGGGCGAAACCCCCTCGACGGCGGCGTACAGCATGACCCCGAGCGCCCACAGGTCCGACGCGGGTCCCGGATCGCGGCCCAACGCCCGCTCCGGCGCCAGGAATTCGGGCGAGCCGACCACCTCGCCCGTCATGGTGATCGCCGAGGAGCCCTCCAGGGTCGCGATCCCGAAGTCGCCGAGCACCACCCGGCCGTCGTTGGCGATCAGGACGTTGCCCGGCTTCACGTCCCGGTGCAGCACCCCCGAGTCGTGGGCGGAGCGCAGCGCGGCGAGCACCTGTTCCCCGATGTGCGCGGCCCGCTGAGGGGACATCGGCCCCTCGGCTTCCAGGACGTCCGCCATCGAGAGCCCGCGCACCAGCTCCATCACGATCCAGGGGCGCCCGTCCTCGGAGGCCACGTCGTAGACGGTGACGACCCCGCGGTGCGAGACCCGGGCCGCGGCCCAGGCCTCGCGCTCCAGTCGCCTGTACAGCCGCTCCAGTTCGGTGGGTTCGAGTCCGGCCGGTGCCCGTACCTCCTTGACGGCGACCTCGCGGGCGAGTACCTCGTCCCGGGCCCGCCACACGACGCCCATCCCGCCCCGGCCGATGGGTTCGAGCAGTCGGTAACGGCCGGAGATGACACGATCGGAGTTCGATTGGTCACTCACGCGCGCCCCCGTGTGTGCTCCCGTGCGCCCGCACGTCATCGGGCGATCACTCCAAGTTAGCGCAGTGCGAGCCGTGTGGCTCCTGTCGTGACGGGACCGGCGCAGAGACCTTCCACAGCGTGACGTCTGTGCGGAGAGTAACCGGCGACTCCGTTGAGTAATCGTCAACTCCCCGTCGCCGCAGGGGTAATTCACACCACCGGGATACCCGGGGGCGACGCGGGGGCGATAGGGTTAACCTGCCCGGGCCGGGTGCCCTCGTACGGGTGGGGAGAGATCATGGAACAGATAGCAATGCGCAGCAGGCCGCCCCGCGTGCCTGCCATCACCTGCGGCAGCAGTGCGACCAGCTCGCGCCTCGACCGCCATCTCGCCGTGCTGGGCGGTCCCGCCGTCCCGCACCGGGAGACCGCCGAGGCGACGCTGCTGATGCGCGAGCTCACCTCCCGCGACCACACGCACCGTCTGCGGAGCCGGAGCGCGCGCGTCTCGCTCTTCGCGCCGCTGCGCCGTCTGCGTCGCACGCTCTTCGGCAGCCGCCGCTCGTAACCGTCCCCCGTACCGCAGCCGTCGGCCCCTCGGCCTCCGGCTCCCCGGCCCTACCCGACCACACCGTCCCGGCGCAGATCCGAGATCTGTGCGTCCGCCATCCCCAGGGCGCGCAGCAGGGACCCGGTGTGCTCGCCCAGCGCGGGCACCGCACCCATGTGCGGTGCCGCGCCGCCCGGCAGTCCGATCGGCGGCAGCAGGGCCCGCAGCGGACCGGCCGGTGAATCCACCTCCCGCCAGCGGTCCCGGGCCGCGAGCTGCGGATGCCCGGCCAGCTGGGCCACCGAGTTCAGCCGCGCGCACGCGATGCCCGCCGCCTCCAGCCGTCCGATCGCCTCGTCCGCGCCGAGCCCGCCCAGCGCCCCGGCCACCACCGCGTCGGTCTTCTCCCGGTTCACCGTGCGCGCCGCGTTCGTCGCGTACGCCGGATCGTCCGCCAACTCCGGCCGCTCCAGGACCTGCTCGGCCAGCCGCCGCCACTCGCGGTCGTTCTGCACGGACAACAGCACCCGGTCCCCGTCGGCCGTCGCGTAGGCGTCGTAGGGCGCGATCACCGCGTGCGCGAGGCCGGTACGCGCGGGCTGCTCCCCGCCGTGCATCGTGTGGTGCAGGGGATGGCCCATCCACTCGGCGAGCGCGTCCAGCATGGACACCTCCACCCGGCCCCCGCGCCCGGTGATCCCACGGCGCAACAGGGCGGCCAGCACGCCCGAGAAGGCGTACATGGCCGCCGCGATGTCCGCCGCCGGGATCCCCGCCTTGACCGGCTGCTCGGGGGTGCCGGTCACCGAGACCAGACCGGCCTCGCACTGCACGAGCATGTCGTAGGCCCGCTTGTGGGCGTACGGGCCCTCGGCGCCGTAGCCGGAGACGTCCACGGCGACCAGCCGGGGGTAACGCGCGCACAGCGCGGCCGAGTCGATGCCGAGCCGGGCCGCGGCGCCCTGCGCGAGGTTCTGCACGAAGACGTCGGCCCCGGCCAGCAGCCCGTGCAGCACCTCCCGGCCGCGCGGGTCCTTCAGGTCGAGCGCGATCGACTCCTTGCCCCGGTTGGCCCAGACGAAGTGCGAGGCGAGCCCGTGCGCGGCCGTGTCGTACGCACGGGCGAAGTCGCCGCCGTCGGGGCGCTCCACCTTGATCACCCTGGCGCCCAGGTCGGCGAGCTGGCGGGTGGCGAAGGGGGCCGAGACGGCCTGTTCGACGGCGACGACGGTGATGCCGTCCAGGGGGAGCGGTTCGGTGGTCATGGGCCCTGCCTACCGGGTCGGACGGGCCGCTGTCACTACCGGCCGCGCGCGAACCTGCGCGTGGCCAGCGGTACGAACAGCGCGAGCAGCGCGCCCGACCACAGCAGCGCCCCGGCCACCGGATGGGCGGCGGGCCAGGCGGCCCCGGCCCCGGCCGCGCCCCCGGCGTTCCCGCACAGCTCGCGCACGGCGGTGGCGACCGCGCTGATCGGGTTCCACTCGGCGACCGTGCGCAGCCATCCGGGCAGCCCCGCCGTCGGCAGGTACGCGCTGGAGAGCATCGGCAGGACGAAGGTGGCGCTGCCGAGCTGGCCGGCCGCCTCCTCGCTGCTGCTCAGCAGGCCGAGGTACGTGCCCACCCACGCGGTGGCGAAGCGGAACAGCAGCAGCACCCCCAGGGCGCCGAGCGCGCCGGGCAGGCCGTTCTCGATGCGCCAGCCCATCGCCAGTCCCACGAGCATCAGCGGCACCATCGACACACCGGTGGTCAGCAGATCGGCGGCCGTCTGCCCGAGCGGTACGGCGGTGCGGCTCATCGGCAGGGTCCGGAAACGGTCCATCACGCCGCGGTGGGCGTCCTGCGCGGCCGTGAACATGCCGGTCATCAGGCCGTTCGCGGCGGTGGCGGCCAGCAGCCCGGGGACCAGGAACTCCCGGTACTCCGTGCCCGGCATGGCGAGCGCGCTGCCGAAGACGTAGCCGAAGAACAGCAGCATGGTGATCGGCATGGTCTGGGTGAGGACCAGCAGCGCCGGGGCGTGCCGTGCCTTCTGGAGCTGGCGGGTGAAGACGGCGCCGCCGTCGGACAGCAGGGTGCTCATGCGGCGTACTCCTGATCGGCGGTGGCGGCCTCGACGGCGGTGCCGTGGGGCTGGGTCAGGCGCAGGAAGACCTCGTCCAGGGTGGGCGGGCGCAGGGTCGCGTCCGTGACCGGTACGCCGGCGGCGTCGAGTTCCCGGATGATCCGCGGCAGGGTGAGGCCACCGCCCCCGCCGCCGGCGAGAGCGCCGTCGAGGACGGTGACGCCCACGGTCAGCCGCTCCTCGTCGAGCAGGGGCCGGCCGCCGGTGAGGTGGTCGAGCGCGGCGGCGGCGCGGCCGAGCGCCCCGCGCTCCGCGACGGTGACCTCGGCGCGGGCGCCGATCCGGGCCTTCAGCCCGGCCGGAGTGCCGGTGGCGACGGCCCGGCCGCGGTCGACGACCACGATGTCGTCGGCCAGCCGGTCGGCCTCCTCCAGGTACTGCGTGGTGAGCAGCACCGTGGTGCCCTCGCCGCCCTTCTCGACGAGCTCCCGCACCGCCGCCCAGATCTGCTCGCGGGCCGCCGGGTCCAGGCCGGTGGTGGGCTCGTCGAGGAACAGCACCCGGGGGCGGGTGACCAGGCCGGCGGCCAGGTCCAGGCGCCGCTTCATGCCTCCGGACCAGGTGGTGGCCGTGCGGTCGGCGGCCTCGGTGAGACCGAAGCGCTCCAGCAGTTCGTCCGCGCGGGCCCGGGCTGCGCGGCCGCGCAGTCCGGCCAGCCGGGCGAAGAGCCGGAGGTTCTCACGGCCGGTCAGGTCCCCGTCGACGGAGGCGTACTGGCCGGTGACGCCGATGGCGCGGCGGACGGCCGCGGGATCCCGGCTGACGTCGTGACCGGCGACGAGGGCGCGGCCGCCGGTGGGTGCGGTGAGGGTGGTGAGGATCCGGACGGCGGTGGTCTTGCCCGCGCCGTTGGGGCCGAGGAGGCCGCAGACCGTGCCCTCGGGGACGGCGAGGTCGAGGCCGCGCAGGGCGTGGACCTCTCCGTAGTTCTTCTCCAGACCCTCACTAAGTACAGCGTACGTAGTAGTCATGTGCGCCACCGTACCTCACTACGTACGCTGTACGTAACTAAGATGGTGGGGAGACGACGAGGTGATCTGAGCCATGACAGCCGGCGGGCGACCCGCTGAACCCGAAGTGATCTGGTCCCGCCCCCAGCGGGCCGGCCGCGGTCCCAGGCCCGCGCACAGCCGTGAGTCCATCGCGTCCGAGGCGGTGCGGATCGCCGACGAGGAGGGGATCGATGCCGTCTCCATGCGACGCGTGGCGGCCGGGATCGGCGCGGGGACGATGTCCCTCTACAACTACGTGCCGCGCAAGGAGGACCTGTACGAGCTGATGGTCGACGCCGTCAGCGGGGAGTACGAGCTTCCGCCGCCGACCGGTGACTGGCGGGCCGACCTGCTCGCTCTGGCCCGCCGGACGCGGGCGCTGATGCGCCGCCACCCCTGGCTGCCGCGCCTGCTCAGCCCCGTCTACGGGTTCGGCCCGAACGCCCTGCGGTACCTGGAGTACAGCCTGGACTGCCTGGCTCCGCTGGACGCGCCGGACGGCGAGAAGCTGGAGCTCGTCGCCGCCGTCAACGCCGCCGTCGCGACCTTCGTGGCCAGCGAGCTGGCCATGGCCGAACGGGCCCGGTCGCTCCCCTGGGGCGAAGCCGAGGAGCAGCGCGTACGGACGGCCTGGCTCGGCTCCCGGCTGGCCACGGGGGAGTATCCGCGGCTGGCGGCGGCCCTCGTCGCCGGGGGGCCGGTCCCGGGTGCCGGGCTCGACATGGACGAGGTGTTCGACCGCACGGTGTCCCGGCTGCTGGGGGCCTGGGGAGCGTAGGACGGGCCGTGCGGCTGGCTGATGTGCCGCCCACGGGCCGCCCGGCTGCCCGGCTGTCCGCCGGTCGCCCGGTCCCCCTGGTCGCCCGGTCGTGCTGCCGTGCGGTGTGGGCCCGCGTCTGCCCGGATGTTCAGAGGAGGGCGAACTGCCCGCCGGGGCCCTCCTCCTGGTGGTCGAGCACCGAGGCCGGGCGCCGCGCCCAGGCCGGCGGCGGCAGCACCCCGGCCGTGCGCAACTCCTCGGCCGACAGCCCCGGGCCGGGCTCGAACGCGGCCCGCTCCCCGGCCAGTTCGGCCAGCAGCGCCAGCGTGGTCACCAGGGCGAGCAGCTCCGAGGTCCAGCCCTGCGGCCAGTCCGACGGCCCCAGCGCGGCCAGACCCTCGGCGTCCGGACCCCGGTGGGCGGTGCGGGCGGCGAACCACGCCGGAAGCACCCGCACGCCCTGCGCCTCGTACTCCCAGGCCCCGGCCGGTACGGGGGAGACGGTCCCGCTCCCGAGGCCCAGCGTCGCGCTCTCGGCGTCGTACGTGAGCTCGCGCGGCCACTGCGTGACCGCCGAGCGGACGTACGGGCGGCGCCCGCCGGGCAGCCGGGGCGGCTCACCGCCGCGCGCGCCGCGCAGCTGCACGCCCAGCAGCCGGTGCCCCAGCTCCAGCCCCGCCCGCCAGCGCCCGGGATCGGCGGCGAGCGGGATCTCGTACCCGCGGGAGCCCGGACGGCCCGCCACGAGGATCCAGCACAGGACGTCCTCGGGGGTGACCGGGCCGCCGTGGCGCGCGCCGAGCAGGGCCGCCAGGCCGGGGGCGAGATTCGGCTCCGCGCCACCGGGGCGCCGGTGCAGGGGGCGGATCCGGCCGAGGCGGCCGGCCGGGAGGTGTGCGGTGACCAGCGGGTCCGGGGCTTCGACGAGGAACAGCTGGTGCTCGTCCCGCACCCGCCACAGCTCGGGGCGGGCCGCGTCGATGAGCCGCTGGTCGGGCAGCAGCCACTGCTCGTCGAAGGGATCGAGGAGCACCCGTACGGGGGCGGGGCAGGGGCCCGGGCCGTCGGCGAAACGGGCCGTGGCCGCCGAGCGCTGACCCGGCAGTGCCGCCGCCCCGGCATCGGGCCGACGGCTGCGGCTCGGGCGGAACAGCCGCTCCCGCTCGGCGCCTTCGGAGCCGGCCAGGACGGCCCAGCGGGCGCGCAGGGCCGCCGGATCGGGTGCGGCCACCCAGTCCCGGCCCAGGCGCAGGCCGCCCACGGACCAGGGCATCAGATCCTCAAGCAGCGGTACGTCTTCGCTCACGCCGCCGATGGTAGCGACGGGATCCGATGGCCGGGCTGCGTCCAGGCCGAAGAGCTAGGCTCCTTGTATAGGCATTCGTACGGTTTCGACCGAGGAGGCTGAGGAGGCGGTCATGAGCCAGTACGACGAATACACGACCCCGTCACAGGCAGAGGGCGAGCGCCTCGACGAGGACATGGACGAGGCCCAGCGCAAGCAGCGGCAGCACCCCCACACGATGCGGACCACGCCCTCCCAGGCGGAGGGCGAACGCACCAGGGAGGACGACGAGAAGTAGGCGCGCGCCGCCGCCCGAAGGCGGGCGGCGGGCCGTCACGGGGAGGGTCGGTGCGCGCCGACCGTCACGGGGACGGTCAGTGCGCGTCGACCGTCACCGTGAAGGAGAACCGGTCGCCCCGGTAGCGGATCCGGGCCACGTCCACCACCCGGCCGTCCTCGTCGTACGTGACGCCCGTGTAGTGCAGGATCGGGCTCAGCAGCGGCACCTGGAGCAGCTCGGCCGTCTCCGGATCGGCCAGCCGGGCCTCCACCGTGTCCGTGATCCGGCTGATGCGCACCCCCACGATGTCCCGCAGGACCTTCGTCATCGGCCAGCGTTCGAGATCGGCGAGATCCACCGCCTCGGCGAACTCCGGGAGGACGGCGTTCTCCGCCCAGTTGGTCGGCTCACCGCTCTCCCGGTCGTGGCGCAGGCGGCGGTACGTGACCACCTCGGCCGTGTCCGGGAAGTGCTCCAGCAGCTCCCCGGACACGGCCGAGCGGCCGTGCCCGAGGATCGTCGTGCGGTCGCCCGACTGCTGGGCCACGATCGCGTCGACCGAGCCCAGCAGCCGGACCGGGGTGCTGCGCAGCGCGCCCGGCTCGATGAAGGTGCCGCGCCGCCGGTGCCGGCTGATCAGGCCCTCGCCCTCCAGCTCCTTGAGCGCCTGCCGCATGGTCAGCACGCTCACCCCGTAGTGCCCGGCCAGCTGCTCCTCGGTGGGCAGGCGCAGCGAGGCGTCCGGGGTGCGCCCCAGTATCGAGGCGCGCAATGACTGCGACACCTGGTACCAGAGCGGCAGCTTGCGGTTCAGCACCAGCGAGTCGGGGGCGAAGGCGGTCACGGGTGGATCTCCGAAGGCTGGACAGGGATGACGTGCGGGGCATGCAGGGTACGGCGCATGCAGCGTATGCAGTGCAGGTCAGGCGCGGAAGTGGCGCTGCAGACCCTGCCACACGTCGTCGTAGCCGCGCTGGAGGTGATCGGCGCCTGCCGCCTGCGCGGTGGCGGTGATCGGCCAGCGGGTCTCGAACATGAAGGCCAGGCCGTCGTCGATCTTCTGCGGCTTCAGCTCGGCCGCGCTCGCCCGCTCGAAGGTCTCGTGGTCGGGTCCGTGCGCGGACATCATGTTGTGGAGCGAGCCGCCGCCGGGGACGAAGCCCTCGGCCTTGGCGTCGTAGGCCCCCTCGATGAGGCCCATGTATTCGCTCATCACGTTGCGGTGGAAGTAGGGCGGGCGGAAGGTGTCCTCGCCGACCAGCCAGCGCGGCGCGAAGACCACGAAGTCCACGCCCGCGAGCCCCGGGGTGTCGGAGGGCGAGGTCAGGACCGTGAAGATCGACGGGTCGGGGTGGTCGTAGCTGATCGAGCCGAGGACGTTGAAGCGGCGCATGTCGTACACGTACGGGACGTGGCTGCCGTGCCAGGCGACCACGTCGAGCGGGGAGTGGTCGTAGGTGGCGGACCAGAGGTTGCCGCAGAACTTGTTGATCACCTCGGTCGGGCGCTCGCTGTCCTCGTACGCGGCGACGGGGGCCTGGAAGTCCCGCGCGGCGGCGAGGCCGTTGGCACCGATCGGGCCCAGGTTCGGCAGCTCGAAGGGCTGGCCGTAGTTCTCGCAGACGTAGCCGCGGGCGTCGGCGTCGAGGAGCTCGACGCGGAAGCGGACGCCGCGGGGGATGAGGGCCATCTCGCCGGGGCGGGCGGCGAGCAGTCCCAGTTCGGTGCGCAGGAGCAGTCCGCCGCGCTCGGGGACGATGAGCAGCTCGCCGTCGGAGTCGCTGAACACCCGGTCGGTCATGTCGGCGTTGGCGGAGTAGAGGTGGATGGCCATGCCGGCGCGCTGGGCGGCGTCGCCGTTGCCGCCGAGGGTCCACAGGCCGGAGAGGAAGTCGGTGCCGGGGGCCGGGTCGGGCAGCGGGTTCCAGCGGAGCCGGTTCGGGTCCGCCACGGACTCGGTGAAGGGCGCGGAACGCAGGCCGCCGTTGTCGATCCGGGCGAAGGGCGGGTGCGCGGCCGAAGGGCGGATGCGGTAGAGCCAGGAGCGCCGGTTGTGGGTGCGGGGTTCGGTGAAGGCACTGCCGCTGAGCTGCTCGGCGTAGAGGCCGAGAGGTGCGCGCTGGGGCGAGTTCCGGCCGATCGGCAGCGCGCCGGGGACGGCCTCCGAGCTGTGCTCGTTGCCGAAGCCGGTGAGGTACTCCAGGGCCTCCGCCGTCTTCCTGGCCTGCTCGCTCATGTGCTGCTCCCGCTCCGTCGAAGGAATCCTATGGTCGACAGTAGGATTCCGCGGCTCGCACGTCAACGGCGGGCCCGTGCCCGGTGCGGAGATCGGCGGGAAAGGCCGGAAATGGGGGAGGGGTCGACGGGATGTGAACGGGGATGTGAACGGGGGCGTGCGCGCGGATCCGGTCGTAGGGGGTCCCAAAAGATGAACATTGCTCTACTCTCACGCGCATGTCGTGGACCCGCAGGTTCCCTGCCGTGCCGGCGGCGCTCCTCGCCGCCCTCCTCGCCCTCCTGTCCCTCCTCGTCGCGGCGCCCGCCGCCAGCGCGCACGAGGAGCGCCCGATCACCCTCCCGGACGGCTCCGGATCGGTACCCGAGTACCGAACGGCGGAGCCCGACCTGATCGTCTGCAAGACCGACCGGCCCGGATTCGAGCGCCGGATATCCGCCTTCCCCGAAGACCTCAGGCAGCGCAACCTCGCCCTGTACGAGCGGTGCGAGAAGAGCGGCTACCGGCACCTGCAGGAGGCCGTCGACGCCGTCGACCGGCCCGGGATGAACATCGCGATCCTCCCCGGGCTGTACGAGGAGGAGCCCTCCCTCCCCACGCCCACGGGGGAGTGCGCCGCGCTCAAGGCCCCCCAGTCCTCGCTCGGCTACCAGATCCTGTCCTACGAGCAGCAGGTGCAGTGCCGCCACAACCAGAACCTCGTCGCCATCCTGGGCAAGACGAACCTGCAGATCGAGGGCACGGGCGCATCACGGCTCGACGTGGTCGTCGACGCCAAGTACCAGAAGCTGAACGCCATCCGCGCCGACAAGTCCAACGGCATCTACTTCCGCAACTTCACCGCCCAGCGCACCACCTTCAACTCGCTGTACGTGCTCGCGGGCGACGGCTTCGTCATCGACGACGTGCTGACCCGCTGGAACGACGAATACGGTTTCCTGACCTTCGCCAGCGACCACGGGCTCTACAAGAACTGCGAGTCGTACGGGAACGGCGACTCCGGCATCTACCCGGGCAGCGCCTCGAACATCAACGACGGCCGCGGCTACGAGGTCCCCCGGTACTCCATCGAGATCACCGGCTGCCGCAGCCACCACAACATGGTCGGCTACTCCGGCACCGCGGGCGACTCGGTGTGGGTGCACGACAACGAGTTCGACCAGAACATGGGCGGCGCCTCGATGGACAGCGCCTTCCCCGGCCACCCCGGACTCCCGCAGAACCACGCCAAGTTCGAGCGGAACCTGATCCACGACAACAACCAGGACTACTACGGGTACGTCGCCGACGGCACCTGCGCCAAGCCGCCGATCGAGCGCGGCTACGAGCGGGGCGTGGTCTGCCCGCAGATCTCCATGCCGCCGGGCACCGGCATCATCACCGCGGGCGGCAACTGGAACCTCTACGAGAACAACTGGGTGTACGGGCACCGGCGTGCCGGCTTCTTCCTGAGCGCGGTCCCCGCCTTCATCCGCGGTGAGGAAGCGTGGTCGAAGCAGACCGACACCTCCCACCACAACCGGTACGCCGGGAACGTCATGGGCAAGGACAAGTCCGGCGCCGCCCGGCCCAACGGCATGGACGTGTGGTGGGACGGCCAGGGGCGCGCCAACTGCTGGCAGGACGGACCCGACGGCTCCACCCCCGGCACGGTCCCGCAGTGCGGTGACCGCCGGGGCGAGGTCTCCGGGGCGTCCGCCCGCCTGGTCGGCGAACCGGTCAAGCTGGCCCAGCTCCTCGTCTGCGCGGACTACAACGTCCAGGCGCGCAAACTCCCGTCCGGCTGCGACTGGTACGGCGCACGCGGACTGGAGCGGGTGGAGACCCAGCTCGCGCTGGCCGTGGCCGCGGTGCTGCTGCTCGTCGGCGGTGTCCTGTGGTGGCGCCGCCTGCGCGGCTCCCGGCTGGGCACGGCCGCCACGCTGGCCGGGCTGGCGGGTCTGGTCCTGGACGTGGCGGGCTCCACCATGCCCCTGACCGCCACCATCGTTCCGGCGCTCGCCCTCCTCCTGCTCGGCCTGTGGTGGGCGGGCGCAGGCCTGGTCATGCGCCCCACACGCCCCTGGCTGGCCCGCCTGACCCTGCTGCTGGCCGGGCTCACCGTGCTGGACGCCTTCGACAAGGCCGTCCTGATGATCCCCTGGACCCCCCTCAGCCCCGCCTGGGTGCGGGCCCTGGTCGCGGTGGTCTGGGTCCTGTGGGCGGTGGTGGCCTCGGCCCGCCCGGGCGTCCCGGCCCGCCCGGCAGGCCCGGGCGGAGATCCCGCGGGCGACCGCGCCCCGGTACCCGGCGACCCCGCCCCGGCGCTGAGCGCGGCGGCCCCCGAGCCCCCGGCGACCCCGGACCCCGCACCGTGACCCCCGCCCACGCCGCCCCGACGAACGGAGGCCAGCCGTGACCGACCGGCCCGACGACGACGACCGGTGCGACGGCTGCGGTACGCCGCCCCGCACGGAGGCCCGCGGGCTCCGCCGAACCGCCCGCGCCACGGCCCTGCTCGCCCTCGCCCTGCTCCTCGCGGGCGGCGCGGCGACGGGCTGCGGCGGGCGGGCCACCACCCACCACAAGCCCGGCACCAGCCACGAGCAGGCCTCCGGCGGCGTGGGCACCCTGCTCACGGCCACCGACGCCGCCGGCCACCGGCTCCGCGAGGTGCCGGCCCAGGGCGCACCGGAGGTCCAGCTGACCGTCCGCCCCGACTCGGAAGACGGCTGGAACCTCCAACTGGCGGTGACGAACTACCGCTTCACCCCGGACAGCACCGGCGGTGCCGCCCTCCCGGGCGCGGGCCACGCCCACCTGGAGCTCGACGGACGCAAGCTGGCCCGGCTGTACGGGCCCTGGTTCCACCTGCCCGTGGCGCAGGTCCCCGAAGGCACGCACACCCTGACCGTCCGCCTCTACGCGGACGACCACACCGCCTGGGCGGTCTCGGGCAAGCCGGTCGAGGGCACGGCCCAGCTCACCGCCGCCGCCCCGGGCCAGCCGGGCGGACACGGCCACGGAGCCACCCCGCCACCGGTCGGGATTCCGGCGCCGGAGCAGGCCGACCGTACGGTCACCATCACGGTCCGGGACGGCAAGGTCAGCCCGGCCCCCGCCCGCACCGAGCTGCGGCGCGGAGAGCGCGTGGCCCTGCGCGTCACGAGCGACCGCGCGGACACCCTGCACGTCCACGGCTACGACAAGGAGCTCGCCCTGCCGGCAGGCCAGGAAGCCACCCTGGTCCTGACGGCCGACCGCACGGGCCTGTTCGAGGTCGAGACCCACGAGTCCGGCCTCGTCCTGACCCAACTCCTCGTCCGATGACCCCGCCCAGCCCCGCCCCCGGCCCTGAACTCGGACCGGCCCCAGGGCTCCCGGCTCAGCCGCCGCCGACCCCTGCGCCCGCACAGGACTCCGCGGCCGGGCCCGGACCCGTACCGGGCCTCATGCGTCGGCCCGCACGGGACTCCGCGGCCGGGCCTGGACTCGTACCGGGCCTCACGCGTCGGCCCGTACCCAGGCTTGTGGCCGGGCCTGGACCCGTACGGGGCCCTGCGCGGCGCCGGTCCGTGCGGCCCAGTGTTCGGCCTGCGTTTCCTGGCGGCGTCCGGCCCCGGCCGACCGGGCCCGGGCCGGAGTCCGGGCGGCCGGGCCGTGTCGCCGACGGGACGTCGCCCCGGGCAGGCCGACGGTGAACCCGCCCGTGCCCGACCTCCTCCCGGGCACCGGCGAGGCGGGCCACGGCCAGGGCGTGGTCCTTCACCCGGCCGATCCGCTCACCTCGCTCGCGCACGGGATCGGGTCCCAGCACGACCTGCCCATCTCTCCCTTCTATGCCTTCGCCGGTGCCTTCGCCGCGCTCTTCGTCTCCTTCCTCGCGCTCGGCCTGCTCTGGTCCACCTCCCGCTTCCGCGGAGCGCACTCGGGCCTCGCCCTGCCCGCCGCCCTCCAGCGCGCGGCCGACGCGGCCGCCACCCGAACCACCCTGCAAGGCCTGGGACTCACCGCCGCGGTGGCCGTCCTGCTGCACCTCCTCCTCGGTCCCGACGACCCCGCGCACAACCCCGCTCCCGGCGCCGTCTACGTCCTCCTGTGGGTCGGACTCGTGCCCGCCTCCCTCCTCCTCGGCCCCGTCTGGCGCCTGCTCAATCCGCTCCGCACCCTGCACCGCCTGCTCCGCCGCGTCCTGCCCGGACGCGGCCCCGGCCACCCCCTTCCCGCCCGGCTCGGTCAATGGCCGGCCGCCGCAGGACTGTTCGCCTTCACCTGGCTCGAACTCGTCGCTCCTGATCCCGCATCCACCACCACCCTCCTCGTCGCCATCACCGTCTACGCCACCGCCCAACTCCTGCTCGCCGCCCGCTTCGGCGAGCGCTGGTTCGACGACGGCGACGCCTTCGAGGCGTACTCCGGCCTCTTCGCGCGGCTCTCCCCCCTCGGCCGTCGCAGCGACGGCCGCCTCGTTCTCCGTAACCCCTTCCACGGACTCGACGCGACACCCGAGCGGCCCGGACTCGTCGCCACCGTCTGCGTCCTGCTCGGTTCCACCGCCTACGACGGCTTCTCCGACAACCCCTCGTGGATCAACGCGCTCCAGACCTCCCCCCTCGGCCGCATCCCCACGGCCACAATCGGACTGCTCGGTTCCATCGCCCTCGTCACGACCCTCTACTGCCTCTGTGCCGCTGCCACCCGCCTCGTCAGCGGCCCGCACCCCGGCCCGCTGACCGCCTTCGCGCACTCACTCGTACCGATCGCGCTCGGCTATCTCATCGCCCACTACTTCTCCCTCCTGGTAGTCGAAGGACCACGCACAGTAAGCATGGCACTCGGCACTGACAACGCCCCCGAACCCGTGCCACCACTGGGTCCCGGCGGCCTCGCCGCCCTCCAGGTCGTCGCCGTCGTCACCGGTCACGTCCTCGGTGTCGTCGCGGCCCACGACCGGTCCGTGCGACTCTTCCCCCCGGCGAAGGCGGTGGCCGGACAACTGCCGCTGCTGGCGCTGATGATCACCTACACGGTCGGAGGGCTCAGTCTTCTGCTGAACTGAGACCCCCGCGGAACCGAGAAGCGAGGAGCGGCATGATGGACCCCGTGCCTCCCGTCCACTCCCTGCGCCGCACGCCCGTCCAGCAGCGCAGCGCCGACCGGCTCGCCCGGATCCTCGACGCCTGCGCCGAACTGCTGGACGAGACCGGGTACGAGAACCTCAGCACCCGTGCCGTCGCCGCGCGCGCCGGCGTGCCGATCGGTTCCGTCTACCGCTTCTTCGGCAACAAGCGGGCCATGGCCATCGCGCTCGCCCACCGCAACCTGGACCAGTACGTCGACGGCATCGCGGACCGGCTCACCGACCTCCCGGCCACCCACTGGCGGCCCGTCGTGGACGCGGTACTCGACGAGTACCTGGCCATGAAGCGGAGCGTGCCCGGCTTCGCGCTCGTCGACTTCGGCGTGCCCGCGCCTCCGGCCGGGGAGCCGGAGGCGGATCCCAACCACCAGGTCGCCGCCCGGCTGACGGAACTCCTCGCCGCGCATCTCGCCCTGACCCCCGACGCCGCCCTGGAGCGGTCCGTCCTCGTCGCGGTCGAGGCCACCGACGCGCTGATACAACTCGCCTTCCGGGCCGACCCGGCCGGGGACCCCGGCATCGTCACCGAGACCCGCGCGATGATGCACGCGTACCTGGCCCGCGTGCTGGACTGACCCCTTCCGGCTCCGAGCCGGGTCCAGGTCCGGGTCCGGGCCCCACGCGCAGGCCCAGCTCCAGGTGCAGGTCCAGCCCCACGCGCAGGTCCAGCCCCACGCGCAGGTCCAGCTCCAGGTCCCGGAGCTCGGTCCCGGCTCGGGAGGGGTGTGCGGGACGGCGCCCGTACCACTCCGTCCCGCACACCCCTCCCCTCCATGCGTACCGGTCGGTATGCTCTACGCACTCCGCGCGACCTCGCCCGTACCGCAGACCGCCGCCCCTGGAGGGCCCATGCCCCGCACCGCCCTGCGTATCTGCCCCCTCTGCGAAGCCACCTGCGGACTCACCCTCACGCTCTCGGACGGCGTGGTCACCGGAGCCCGTGGTGACCGCGAGGACGTCTTCAGCCGCGGTTTCATCTGCCCCAAGGGAGCCGCGTTCGGAGCGCTCGACTCCGACCCCGACCGGTTGCGGGGCCCGCTCGTCCGGCGTGACGGCCGACTGCGCGAGGCCACCTGGGAGGAGGCCTTCGAAGCCATCGCGACCGCCGTCCCCGCCCTGGTCCGGGAGTACGGGGCCCAGTCCGTCGGCGTCGTCCTGGGCAACCCGAACGTCCACACCATGGCCGGCGCGCTCTACCCACCGCTGCTCCTCAAAAGCCTCGCCACCCGCAACCTCTTCACCGCCAGCACCCTCGACCAGATGCCGAAACACGTGTCCAGCGGGCTGCTCTTCGGCGACCCCTTCGCCATCCCGGTACCCGACCTCGACCGGACCGACTTCCTGCTGCTCCTGGGCGCGAACCCGGTCGAGTCCAACGGCTCCCTGTGCACCGCCCCCGACTTCCCGGGCCGGCTCAAGGCCCTGCGCGCCCGCGGCGGCACCCTGGTCGTCGTCGACCCGCGCCGTACGCGCACCGCCGCGCTCGCCGACCGTCACCTCGCGCCGCGACCCGGCAGTGACGCGCTGCTGCTCGCCGCCCTCGCGCAGACCCTGATCGAGGAGGAGCTCGCCGACCCGGGCGCGCTGGAGGAACACTGCGACGGCATCGGGGAACTCGGCGCCGCACTCGGGAGTTTCACTCCTGAGGCCGTCGCACCCGCATGCGACCTCACCGCCGCCGAGATACGCACCCTCGCCCGCGAGCTCGCGGCCGCACCCACCGCCGCCGTCTACGCCCGGATCGGCAGCTGCACCGTCGAGTTCGGCACGCTCGCGAGCTGGCTGGTCGACGTACTGAACATCCTCACCGGCAACCTCGACCGGCCGGGCGGAGCCCTCTTCCCGCTTTCCGCGACTGCACCCGCCGGCCGCCCCGCGGGCCCGGGCAGGGGGTTCGCGCTCGGCCGCTGGTCGAGCCGGGTCGCCGGCCACCCCGAGGTCAAGGGCGAGCTGCCCATGGCCGCTCTCGCCGAGGAGATCGAGACCCCGGGTGACGGGCGGATCCGGGTCCTGCTGGCCATCGCCGCCAACCCGGTCCTGTCCGCACCCGACGGCGACCGGCTGGACCGGGCGCTGTCCGGGCTGGATTTCATGGTCTCGGTCGACCCCTACCTGAACGAGACCTCGCGCCACGCCCACGTCGTCCTGCCACCGCCGCCGCCCTCGCAGAGCGCACACTTCGACTTCGCGTTCAACGGGTTCGCCGTGCGCAACCAAGCCCGCTACTCGCCCGCCGCCCTCCCGCTGGCGGACGGGCGCATGGACGAGTGCGAGATCCACGCGCGCCTGATCCTCGCCGTGTCCGGGCTGCACGGAGCGCCGCCGGAGGCGGTGGACGAGCGCGTCATCGCCGACAGCCTGGCCCGGGCCGTCACCGATCCCCACTCGCCGCTCCACGGCGGGGACCCGCAGGAGCTGGCACGTCAGCTCTCCGGCCGCACAGGACCCGAGCGGCGCCTCGACCTGATGCTGCGCACGGGCCCCTACGACCTGACGCTCGACGACCTGCGGCAGGCACCGCACGGCATCGACCTGGGCCCGCTGCGCCCCCGGCTCCCGGGTGTGCTGAAGACCCGCAGCGGCAGGATCGAGCTGCTTCCGGACCCGATCGCGGCCGAACTCCCCAGGCTGCGCACGGCGCTCGCCGCCCGCCCCGCCGCCCTGGTGCTCGTGGGCCGCCGCCATCTGCGGTCCAACAACAGCTGGTTGCACAACGTCCCGGCCCTCACCGGAGGTTCCAACCGCTGCACCCTTCACGTCCATCCGCGGGACGCGGACCGGCTCGGCCTCGTCGACGGCGGGCACGCCAGGATCACCGCCGACGGCGGGAGCCTGGAGGTGCCGGTCGAGGTCACCGACGCCGTCCGCAGCGGCGTGGTGAGCCTTCCGCACGGCTGGGGCCACGACCGGTCCGGCTCGCGGCTGTCGGTGGCGGCCGCGTCTCCCGGAGCGAACGTCAACCAGCTGCTCGACGGCAGCCACATCGACCGGCTGTCCGGCACGGCGGTGCTCAACGGCTTCCCCGTTGAGCTCATGCCACTGCTCTGAGCTGGGGTTTTGCTCGTATTGCTCACGCGTGGACGTCTTGTTGGCGCAGGGAGGGGGCACCTACCTTCCCCACATGCTGACCTTCCTCGGCTTCGCCATGATCGCGACGTTCCTGGTCCTGATCATGATGAAGAGAATGTCGCCCATCGCGGCGCTCGTCCTCATCCCCGCACTCTTCTGCGTGTTCGCAGGGAAGGGCGCGCACTTCGGCGACTACGTCATCGAAGGCGTCGGCAAGCTCGCCCCGACCGCCGCCATGCTGATGTTCGCCATCGTCTACTTCGGCGTGATGATCGACGTCGGCCTCTTCGACCCGATCGTCCGCGGCATCCTGCGCTTCTGCAAGGCGGATCCGATGCGGGTGGTGGTCGGCACCGCCGTCCTCGCCGCGATCGTCTCGCTCGACGGAGACGGATCGACCACCTTCATGATCACTGTCTCGGCCATGTACCCGCTTTACAAGCGGCTCGGTCTGAGCCTGGTGGTGATGACGGGCGTCGCGGCCACGGCCAACGGCGTCATGAACACCCTGCCCTGGGGCGGTCCGACGGCGCGCGCCGCCACCGCCCTCAAGCTCGACGCCGCCGACATCTTCGTCCCGATGATTCCGGCGCTCGCGGCAGGCCTGCTCTTCGTCCTCGTCCTGGCGTACGTCCTCGGTGTGAAGGAGCGCCGCCGCGTGGGCACGCTGGTGCTGCCCGGTCAGGCGGGTCCGGCGGCCGCCGAGGCGGAGCTGGTCCCGGCCGCGCCCGGTGCGCCGGGCACCGCCTCCCTCTCCGCCTCCGGTTCCGCTCCTGCCCCCGCCCTTGCTTCCGGTGAAGGCGGCGCCGCCGGTTCAGCGGCCGGCACGCACGGCAGCGGTGACGCCGCCACCCCCGAGGACGCCTTCCAGGGACTCGACCCCGACCGCTCCACCCTGCGACCCCGGCTCTACTGGTTCAACGCGGGCCTCACCGTGGCCCTGCTCACCGCGATGATCACGGAAATGCTGCCCATCCCGGTGCTGTTCCTGCTCGGCGCCGCGCTCGCCCTCACCGTCAACTTCCCGCACATGCCCGACCAGAAGGCCCGGATCGCCGCCCACGCCGACAACGTCCTGAACGTCGCCGGCATGGTCTTCGCCGCCGCCGTCTTCACCGGGGTGCTCACCGGCACCGGCATGGTCAAGCACATGGCCGACTGGCTCGTCGGGGCCATCCCCGAAGGCATGGGCCCGCACATGGCCCTGGTCACCGGCCTGCTCAGCCTGCCGCTCACCTACTTCATGTCCAACGACGGCTTCTACTTCGGCGTCCTGCCGGTCCTGGCCGAGGCGGGCGCCGCCCACGGGGTCTCCCCGCTGGAGATCGCCCGGGCCTCCCTCGTCGGCCAGGCCCTGCACATGTCGAGCCCACTGGTTCCGGCCGTCTACGTCCTCGTCGGCATGGCCAAGGTCGAGTTCGGCGACCACACCCGGTTCACCGTGAAATGGGCGGCCCTGACCTCGCTCGTCGTCCTCGGGGCAGGGATGCTTTTCGGCATCATCTGAGATCCGGCGCCCCCTGGCCGACAAAAACTACCGACGCTAGTTTGTAGGGTGTTCGCGAGGTCGGATCTACGCGCTCGTGCGTGCTCGGGAGGAATGCCATGAAGGCCCACGACGGGATGTACATCGACGGCGCGTGGCGGCCCGCCGCCGGCAGCGATCTGATCGAGGTCGTCAACCCGGCCGTCGGCAAGGTCATCGCGCAGGTCCCGGCCGGTACCGAAGAGGACGTCGACGCCGCCGTACGCGCGGCCCGTGCGGCCCTCCCCGGCTGGGCGGCCACGGCACCGGCCGAGCGGGCCGCCCTGATCGGCGCGCTCCGCGACGCACTGGTCGCCCGCACGGGCGAGCTGACCGAGACCATCACCGCCGAGCTCGGATCCCCGCTCGGCTTCTCGAAGGCGGTCCACGTCGGCGCACCGATCGCCGTGGCCTCCTCCTACGCCGAACTCGCCTCCTCGTACGCCTTCGAGGAGCGGGTCGGGAACTCCACCGTGCTGCTGGAGCCGATCGGGGTGGTCGCGGCCATCACGCCGTGGAACTATCCCCTGCACCAGGTCGTTGCAAAGGTGGCACCCGCTCTCGCCGCCGGCTGCACCCTCGTCCTCAAGCCGGCCGAGGACACCCCGCTGACCGCACAGCTCTTCGCCGAAGCCGTGCACGAGGTGGGCATCCCGGCCGGAGTCTTCAACCTGGTGACCGGTACCGGTCCGGTCGCCGGTCAGGCCCTCGCCGCGCACGAGGGAGTCGACCTCGTCTCCTTCACCGGCTCGACCGCGGTCGGCAGGCAGATCGGCGCCACGGCCGGCGCCGCGGTCAAGCGGGTCGCGCTCGAACTGGGCGGCAAGTCCGCCAACGTCATCCTGCCCGGGGCCGACCTGGTCAAGGCCGTCGCGGCCGGCGTCGGGCACGTGATGAACAACAGCGGCCAGAGCTGCAACGCGCTCACCCGGATGCTCGTCCACCGGGACCACTACGAGGAGGCCGTCTCGCTCGCGGCCGCCGCCGTCGCCGACTACCCCACCGGTGATCCCCGCGAGGCCGGTGTCCGCATCGGCCCGGTCGTCAACGCCAAGCAGCACGAGCGCGTCCGCGGCTTCATCGCCAAGGGCCTGGAGGAAGGCGCGCGCCTCGTCGCAGGCGGGCCCGACGCACCCCTGGAGCAGGGGTACTTCGTGGCGCCGACGGTGTTCGCCGACGTCACGCCCGACATGACCATCGCCCAGGAGGAGATCTTCGGCCCGGTGCTGTCGATCCTCCGCTACGAGGACGAGGAGGAGGCCCTCCGCATCGCCAACGGCACCGTCTACGGCCTCGGCGGCGCCGTCTGGGCCGCCGACGACGAAACGGCCGTGGCCTTCGCACGCCGGATGGACACCGGGCAAGTGGACATCAACGGCGGCCGCTTCAACGTGCTCGCGCCCTTCGGCGGCTACAAGCAGTCGGGTGTCGGCCGCGAGCTGGGCGCGCACGGTCTGGCGGAGTACCTCCAGACCAAGTCCCTGCAGTTCTGATCCCACCGACCGTTCAGCCGCACGCGCCGTATCCACGGCATCCGCACCGCACCGGAAAGACGAGATGACGACCATGGTCCGCGCCGCTGTCCTGCCCGCCGTCGGAGCCCCGCTGGAGATACGGGACATCGTGCTGCCGGATCCCGGCCCCGGGCAGGTCCGGGTGCGGCTCGCCGCAGCCGGAGTGTGCCACTCCGACCTCTCCCTCACCAACGGCACCATGCGGGTTCCCGTGCCCGCCGTCCTCGGCCACGAGGGCGCGGGCACGGTCCTCGCGGTGGGGGAGGGCGTCACCCACGTGGCCCCCGGTGACGGCGTGGTGCTCAACTGGGCGCCGTCCTGCGGAGAGTGTCACCACTGCACGATCGGTGAGGTCTGGCTCTGCGCCACCGCGCTCACCGGGGTCGGGGCCGTCTACGCGCACGACGCGCAGGGCACCGCACTGCACCCCGGGCTGAACGTGGCCGCCTTCGCCGAGGAGACCGTCGTCGCGGCCAACTGCGTGCTGCCCGCCCCCGCCGGGATCCCGCTCGCCGAAGCCGCCCTGCTCGGCTGCGCCGTCCTCACAGGCTACGGAGCCGTCCACCACAGCGCCCAGCTCCGCCCCGGCGAGTCGGTGGCCGTCTTCGGAGCCGGCGGCGTCGGTCTGGTGGCCCTCCAGGCCGCCCGGATCGCCCAGGCGGGTCCGGTCATCGCCGTCGACGTGTCCCCGGCGAAGGAGGAGCTGGCCCGCGCGGCCGGAGCCACCGAGTTCGTACTGGCCTCCGACACCACCGCCAAGCAGATCCGCGCACTGACCGGCGGGCAGGGAGCCGACGTCGCCGTCGAGTGCGTCGGCCGGTCCGAGACCATCCGCGGCGCCTGGGAGTCGACCCGGCGCGGCGGCCGTACCACCGTCGTCGGCATCGGTGGCAAGGAGCAGCAGGTCACCTTCCACTCCATGGAGATCTTCCACTTCGCCCGCACCCTCACCGGCTGCGTCTACGGCAACAGCGACCCGGCCCGCGACCTCCCGGTGATCGCCGAGCACGTCCGTGCGGGACGTCTCGACCTCGGCGCCCTGGTCACCGACCGGATCACCCTCGACGACATCCCCGTGGCCTTCGACGCCATGCTGGCGGGCAAGGGAGGTCGCTCCCTGGTCGTGTTCTGAGCCCTGGTCGTGTGTTGACCCCTCGTCGTGTGCTGAGGCCTCGTCGCGTGCTAGGACCGCCCGCCGGGCGCGCCCGCCTCCTTGCGCAGCCGCAGGTGGCGGTGGGCCTCGTACAGGAACCAGTAGCCGGGCTCGTCCTCGGTGTACCCGAGGCCGAGCCAGTCCAGGGCCTCCTCGCCGCGCGGATCGTCGAGCAGGACCAGTGCCCGTACCGCCTGGATCTGGAGCTCGATCGACGGATCGGCCAGGAGCGGTATCAGGCAGTCGCGCACCTCGCGGGAACGGTCCCTCTGCCGCGCCACGGCGAAGCAGCTGCTGCGGCGCACCTCGGCGTCACCGTCCTGGAGGTACCCGAGGATCTGGGGGAGCACGCCCTCCTCGTCCGCACAGGCGACGAACGCGTTCGCCACCGAACGGCGGACCACGGCGGACGGATGCCGCGCGTGGGGGAGCAGGGCCTCGGCGAGGGTGGCACGGGGCAGCGCCGGGCAGTCCGCCAGTGCGGTGAGCAGGACGGCGAGAACGTCCGGATCCGGTTCGTCGGCCGCCCACGCGAGGAAGAGGCCTGCGGCCGGTTCCGCCACGCATCCGGCCCCGTCGATACACCCACCGCCCTCCTCGCACTCGTCGAAGAGGCTGATGCAGCGCACGACCTCGGCGCCGAAGTGCCGTACGGAGGGGCGCGGATGGGTGCGCAGTGCCGCGGCGGCCTCCCACGTCTCGGGGTCGGCCCGGCCGTACAGGACCGATACGGCCGCGTCGCGCGTCACGCCGCGTAGGTCGCCCTCCGCTTCGGCGCGGGCGAGGAGTTCGGCGAAGGGGGTGCGTATCCCGTGGACGGCCTCCAGCCGGCACAGGATGGCCGTGTGCCCGGTGCGTACGTGGGCGTCGGTGCCCGGCAGTCGCAGCAGACGGGTGAAGGAGTACTCGTCGTCCATGACCCGGCTGATCTCTGCGGGACCCGAGGGTTCCGGGGGGTCCGGGGGTTCCGAGGACTCAGCGGACTCCGTGGCTCCCGTTCGGCGGCGCAACTCGTTCTCGGCGCCCGTCTCGTGCCAGTGGCGGGCCAGCTCCAGGGCGGTCCGCCCGTCGGGGCCCTTGGGCCACAGCGGTACCGAGGCGGACTGCAGGAGAACGGCGACCGCGTAGGCGCCGGCATCGACCGCTCGCAGCAGCGGGGTCCGGCCGTCGGGGCCCACGCGGTCCAGCCGTGCGCCGTAGCCGCTCAGCACCTCGACCACCGGGTACGAGCCTCGGGCCGCCGCGATGTCCAGCGCCGACAGGCCGTTCGCCCCGGGCGCGTCCACGCCGAGGGCGGCTGCGCCGACTGTGCCCCGGGCGGCCTCGTCGGCCGCCCGCAGCAGTGCGCGGACCCGCACCGCGTCGTCGGCCCGTACCGCGGTGATCAGGCCGGTGTCCCCTGCGTCATGCCCCCTCCTTCAACGCCTCGTACTGCAAGGCCAGACCGTCGAGCAGCGCCGCCAGGCCCGTCTCGAAGGCGCCCTCGTCCACCTCGCGCCCGCGCTCCGCCAGCAGGTGGGCCTGGCCCAGGTGCGGGTAGTCCGCCGGGTCGTACGCCGTGCGGTCGTCCACGAAACCCCCGGCGAAGGACGCCACCGCCGAGCCCAGGATGAAGTACCGCATCAGCGCGCCGATCCGGGTCGCCTGTGCCGCCGGCCAGCCCGCCGCCGTCATCGCCCCGAAGACCGCGTCCGCCAGCCGCAGCCCGGCCGGCCGGCGGCCGGGCCCGCGCGCCAGGACCGGCACGATGTTCGGGTGGTCCGCCAGCGCGTCCCGGTAGGAGTGCGCCCACGCGTGCAGGGCCGCCCGCCAGTCCTGGCCGCCGTCGAACATCGACAGGTCCACCCGCGCGCTCACCGCGTCCGCCACCGCGTCCAGGATCTCGTCCTTGGTGCGGAAATGGTTGTAGAGCGAGGGCCCGCTGACCCCCAGCGCGGCCGCCAGCCGCCGCGTCGAGACCGCCTCCAGCCCCTCCGCGTCCACCAGGGCGCCGGCCGCCTCGACGATGCGGTCCCGGCTGAGGAGGGGCTTGCGCGGTCTGGCCATGCGCCACATAGTAGGCCTGCCCGCCATAAACTACCGGTGCTAGTTAAAGTGCCGGACGAGCGCCCCGGAGGTGCCCGGTGAATCTGGAGCTGAGCGAGGAGCAGGCCGCCGTCCGCAGGCTCGCCCGCGAGTTCACCGAGCGCGAAGTGGTTCCGTACGCCGCCGAGTGGGACCGCGCCGAGAGCGTGGACCGGGCCATCGTGAAGAAGCTGGGCGACCTCGGCTTCCTCGGCCTGACCGTCCCCGAGGAGTACGGCGGCTCCGGCGGGGACCACCTCGCCTACGCGCTGGTCACCGAGGAGCTCGGACGCGGCGACTCAGCCGTACGCGGGATCGTCTCCGTCTCCCTCGGCCTGGTCGCCAAGACCGTCGCCGCCTGGGGCACCGAGGAGCAGAAGCGCGCCTGGCTGCCCCGCCTGTGCTCCGGCGACGCGCTCGGCTGCTTCGGCCTGACCGAGCCCGGCACCGGTTCCGACGCCGGAAACCTCACCACCCGCGCCGTGCGCACGGGCGACGCGTACGTCCTCGACGGCAGCAAGATGTTCATCACCAACGGCACCTGGGCCGACGTGGTGCTGCTCTTCGCCCGCACCGGCGGCGAGCCCGGCCACCGCGGCGTCTCCGCCTTCCTCGTTCCCACCGACACCCCGGGTCTGACCCGCCGCGAGATCCACGGCAAGCTCGGCCTGCGCGGCCAGGCCACCGCCGAACTCGTCCTCGACGGTGTCGGCGTGCCCGCCTCCTCCATGCTCGGCCCCGAGGGCAAGGGCTTCTCGGTCGCGATGTCCGCCCTCGCCAAGGGCCGGATGTCGGTCGCCGCGGGCTGTGTCGGCATCGCGCAGGCGGCCCTGGACGCGGCCGTCTCGTACGCGGCCGGGCGCGAGCAGTTCGGCCGGCCGATAGCCCACCACCAGCTGGTCCAGGAGCTCATCGCCGACATCTCGGTCGACGTGGACGCCGCCCGCCTGCTGACCTGGCGGGTGGCGGACCTCATCGACCGCGGACAGCCCTTCGCCACCGAGTCCTCCACGGCCAAGCTCTTCGCCTCCGAGGCCGCCGTGCGTGCCGCGAGCAACGCCCTCCAGGTGCACGGCGGGTACGGCTACATCGACGAGTACCCGGCGGGCAAACTGCTGCGCGACGCCCGTGTGATGACCCTGTACGAGGGCACCAGCCAGATCCAGAAGCTGCTCATCGGCCGCGCCCGCACCGGGGTTTCCGCCTTCTGAGGTCGGCGGCCGTGCCTCCCCGGGGCCCAACGGCTCCATGCGGCTCCCGGCGGATCCCGACGCCTTCTCCTGCCTCGCGGATTTCCCGGGCCGACTGAGTAGCCGTATGAGTACGTGCGCGGATGTGCTCTCCCGCGGCCGGCCCGATGCTCGGACCATGAACGAGACACCGGTCAAGCAGCAGAGCACGGGGGCGTACTACGGCCAGGCCGTCGCCTCCTTCGGCATCGCCATCGGCGCCGTGGCCGTGGGGATCTACAACCTGGACGCGAACGGCTGGGTCCGGGCCTTCCTCGGTATCGCGGTCCTCTACCTCACCACCTCGGCCTTCACCCTCGCCAAGGTGATCCGTGACCGCCAGGAGGTCACGCAGATCGTGAGCCGGGTGGATCAGGCCAGGATGGAGAAGATCATGGCCGACTACGATCCCTTCACGCCGAAGTAGCCGGAGCGGCCGAGGTAGCCGAGGTAGCCGGAAGTAGCCGAGGTGGCCGAAGTAGTCGCATCGGGCCCGGCCGCCGGGCCCGACTTCGCTAAGCGCTTGCTCACCCTCCGGTAGGGTGTTCACTTCCACACGGTGAAGGGTGAGTGAGCGATGGGCAGCGCGGAGGATACGGTCGACGGCTACCGGCCGTGGTCCGAGGTCACCCCCGACGCGGCACGGCGGCTGCTCGTCGCCGCCGTCGACGCCTTCGCGGAGCGCGGGTACCACGCCACCACCACGCGTGACATCGCGGGCCGCGCCGGCATGAGCCCGGCCGCGCTCTACATCCACTACAAGACCAAGGAAGAGCTGCTCCACCGGATCAGCCGGATCGGCCACGACAAGGCGCTGGAGATCCTCACCACCGCCGCCGACGGCCCCGGCGGCGCCGCCGACCGGCTCGACGCCGCCGTGCGGTCCTTCGTGCGCTGGCACGCGGCGCACCACACCACCGCGCGCGTGGTCCAGTACGAGCTCGACGCTCTCGCTCCGGAGCACCGCTCCGAGATCGTGGCGCTGCGCCGGCAGAGCGACGCGGCCGTGCGCCGCATCATCGCCGACGGGGTGGCCGCGGGGGAGTTCGACGTCCCCGACGTGCCGGGCACCACCCTCGCCGTGCTGTCGCTGTGCATCGACGTGGCCCGCTGGTTCAGCGCAGCCGGGCAGCGCACGCCCGACGAGGTCGGCGGACTCTACGCCGACCTCGTGCTCCGGATGGTCGCCGCGCGGCCGGGCCCGAAGAAGTAGCCCGCCCTCAGAAGAAGTAGCGCGACACCGACTCCGCCACGCACACCGGCTTGTCGCCGCCCTCGCGCTCGACCGTGACCGTGGCCGTGACCTGTACGCCGCCGCCCGCCTCCGCGACCTCCGTGATCACTGCGATGGCGCGCAGCCGCGAACCGACCGGCACCGGCGCCGGGAAGCGGACCTTGTTCGTCCCGTAGTTGAGGCCCATCCGCATGCCCTCGACCCGCATGATCTGCGGTACCAGGCTCGGCAGCAGGGACAGCGTCAGATAGCCGTGCGCGATGGTGGAACCGAAGGGTCCGCCGGCTGCCCGCTCCGGGTCCACGTGGATCCACTGGTGATCGCCGGTGGCGTCCGCGAAGAGGTCGATCCGCTTCTGGTCCACCTCCAGCCACTCGCTGGGGCCGAGCGGTTCGCCGATCCCGGCGTGCAGCTCCTCGGCGGACGTGAAGACCCTCGGCTCGGCCATGCCCTGTTCCTGTCTCTCGCGGACGACTGACGGACGAACGAACGAATAAGCGCTTGCTCAGCATGCTGGGGGCCGTATGCCTATGTCAACGGAGCTCCGACTACGCTCGGCCAGGTGCCGCAGATTCACGAGAAAATCCACGAGCTCACCGTCGGCCAGCTGTCCGCCCGCAGTGGCGCGGCCGTATCGGCGCTCCACTTCTACGAGGCCAAGGGCCTGATCAGCAGCCGCCGCACCTCCGGCAACCAGCGCCGCTACACGCGTGACGCGCTGCGCCGCGTGGCCTTCGTACGCGCCGCCCAGCGCGTGGGCATCCCGCTGGCCAGCATCCGTGAGGCACTGGCCCAGCTCCCCGAGGAACGCACCCCCAACCGCGCGGACTGGGCCCGTCTCTCCGAGGCCTGGCGCGCCGAACTCGACGAACGCATCACCCGGCTCGGCCGGTTGCGCGACCACCTGACCGACTGCATCGGCTGTGGCTGCCTGTCGATGGAGACCTGTGCGCTGTCCAACCCGGACGACGTCTTCGGCGAGCGGCTCACCGGCTCGCGGCTGTAGCCACCACCCGCGCCACCATGTCCCGGGCCGCCGCCACCAGTTCGGCGTTCGAGCGGGCCGGCCGCCCGTCCGGCAGCCGCGTCACGTCGCCCGCGCCGGTCCGTACGCCGGTGCCGCAGCGCGCGGCCAGCCGCAGCACCGGCCAGGCGGCCGCGTCCTGCCCGTACAGCAGCACCGGTACCGGCGGCAGCCCGCGCAGCCCCGCGACCAGGGCCGGATCCGCCGCGGCCAGCTCGGCCGAGAGCCGCACCCGCCCCGGCTCGCGCACCGGCCAGGCCAGGAACGCGGCCAGCGGCTCCGGCCCGGCCGCACCGCCCAGCGGCACCACCGCGTCCACCGCGACCCCACGGGCCAGCAGGGCCTGCGCCAGCTCCACCGCGCCCGGCTGCCCGAAACGCACCACCGCCCGGTCCGGCAGCACCGTCCACGAGGCCACCCGCTCCAGCCGCCCCACGGGATCGGGCTCGGCCGCGACCGACACCGGCACGGACAGCGCCACGCCGACCCCCGTACGCCGCAGCACTTCCAGCACCGGCCCGACCACCCGCGGCGAGAGGCTCTCCCGCCCGCACGGCGTCCGTGGATGCACCAGCACCTCCCCGGCCCCTGCGGCGACGGCGGCGAGCGCCGACTCCGCCAGCGCCTCCGGCGACATCGGGACGGCCGGTCCGTCCGCGGCACTCCGCGAGCCGTTCAACGACACCGCCATCGGGACCGGCATCGGGACGTGCATCGGCGCGGGTGCGGTCACGCGGCTCCCGCCGCAGGAACGTCCAGCAGCGTCGGGGTGTCCACCAGGGCCGGTCTGGGCACCACGATCCCGCACCCCACGCACACCGGCCCGTCCCAGGCCAGCGCCCCTGCCCAGGGGCCGACCGGAGCCACCTCAGGCCAGTGCAGTTCGCTGTCACCGCACACCGGGCACGCCGTCCCCGGCGCCGACTCCAGCGCCCGCACCAGCCTGCGCAGCACCTCGCCCAGCGCCCCCTCCGGCCGCACCCCCGGATCGGCGCACCGCACCACCGCGTCCCCGCTCCCGCCCCACGCCCACTCCGGACGGCGCAGCCCGTCGTGCTTCTCCCGCCGGCGCCGTTCCGCGAACTGCCTCTCGTACTCCAGCCAGACCGCCCGCGCGTCCTCCAGCTCCTCCAGCGCGGCGACCAGCCGCAGCGGATCCGCCCCCCGGTCCTCGGGGGCGATCCCGTGCCGGTCGCACAGGTGCCACCACGTGGCCCGGTGCCCGTACGGCGCGAACCGCTCCAGGCAGCGGCGCAGTGAATGGCGCCGCAAGGCCCGGTCATTACGCGCGTCGCGCACCTGGTAGGCCAGACTCCGGAATCCCGCCATCACACCATCACCTCCGTCGATGTGCCCAACATGCCCGGCCGGAGGCGGGCGCATGCGGGGGCGGTCGAGGCGTGCGGGTGGCACATGGCCAGAAGTCAGCGCCCCATGCGCCCCGCGGCCACCACCACCCGGGCCAGTTCCTCGTGGCAGATGTCACTGTGCGCCCCCGACGGGGCACCGCCGCGCCGCACCACGGAGCCCGCGTCCACACTGACACAGCCGGCCGCGGGCACCCCCTCGCGCAGGGCGGTCT
This sequence comes from Streptomyces venezuelae, assembly GCF_008642275.1. Classification (NCBI taxonomy): domain Bacteria; kingdom Bacillati; phylum Actinomycetota; class Actinomycetes; order Kitasatosporales; family Streptomycetaceae; genus Streptomyces; species Streptomyces venezuelae. The sequence goes on along the minus strand of NZ_CP029189.1, from coordinate 1,597,631 downwards.
CCAGGCTCAGCCGGGGCGCACCCGGTACCGCCTGGACCCCGTCGTGCCCGATGGCGCCCCACCGCTCGTCGAAACCCAGCAGTCCGGCCGAATCCCCTGCCATCCGGGAGGCCAGCGGGTAGAAGACCTTGAGGGCCGAGTCGTGCGGGGAATGGCAGGCGACCACCGGCCCGTCGACCCTTTGCTGGAGCCCGCGCAGGGCCCCTCCGCTGCCCTTGTCGTGCGGCAGCCGGTCGGCGAACGCGTAGTGCGAGAAGGCTCCCTGGAGCAGGGTCACGGACTTGACGTACCGGGACCGGTCCGGCACCGCGCGCAGGGAGAAGGAGACGACGCGCGCCCCGAAACTGTGCCCGATCAGATGGAAACGCAGAGCGGGCCGGGCGGCCGCCAGCTGGGCCAGCACGGGGCCGAGGCCACGTTCGCCGACCACCCCCGCCCGCTTCTTCATCTTGTAGTACGTCGCCTGTCGCAGCAGTTCCTTGGCGCCGCCCCACAGGCCGCGCAGCCCGGCGCCGACCGTGAGACCCGGACCGTCGCCGGGGCCGGGGCCGGGGCCGGGGCCGGCCGCGGCCGCCGCGCCCGGCTCCCCGGCCCTGGCCAGGGCGACGGTAAGGGCCCGGCACACCTCCAGCACGTCGTCCGTGAAGATCGCGGGCACCGCCGGGGCGACCAGGGCGGGCACCGTGTCCACCCCCGCCAGCTCGCGCACCAGGGCGCCGAACTCGATGAACGCGGCCGCCGAATCCGGCCGCTCCTCCAGCAGTTCCGCCACCCGGTCCAGCTCCGTGCGCCGCTCCGGCCAGAACTCCCCGAGCGCCCGTCGGGTGAGCGGGTCCAGGGCGCTGCCGGAGCCCGGTGGCGCGAGGACACCCGGCGCGTCGAAGTCCGGTATCGGCTCGTCGGAGAAGCGCATCGCGGGCCATACGACACCCACGTACCCCAGGCGTACCCCCGACCCCACCAACCCCTCGAAGGGCGCGAAGAACCGGTTGTAGAGGCGCGTCGCCGTGGACCGGTCGCTGTTCCAGCCGTGCGCGAACACCAGCAGGTCCGTCGCCTCCATCCGGGACACGGCCCCCTGCGTGGCCCGGTCCACGTCCCCTTCGGAATCGAAGGTGAGCTCCGCGTACGGCCGTACCCCGACGCCGACGCCGACGCCGACGCCGACGCCGACGCCGACGCCGACCCCGACCGTGGCCCTCGCCCCGGCTCCCGTCCCGGCCCCGTTCCCGGCTCCGATCCTGGCCCTGGCCCCGACTCCGACCCCGATCCCGAATCCGCCACCGACGTCCGCCATGACGTCCCCCTTCACGCCGTGCCTCCGGTGCAGTCAGCATCCTGCTGCTGCGCCCGCCCGGCCAGCCCCCCGGCGGGTCCGATCACGGGTACAGCAGGTACTCCCCGCGCACCGCCGCGAAACGTGCCAGCCCCGCCGCCCAGTCACCCACGACCTCGTCCACGTCCGCCCCGGCGTCCACCAGCGTCCGCACCCGGTCCGAGCCGGTCAGCCGGTCGATCCAGTGGTCCGCGCGCCAGCCGAAGCCGCTCCACACCCGCCGCGCCGTGATCAGCAGCCCGATCCCGGACCGGACCGGGTCGAAAGCCTCCCGGTCGTGCACGATCAGCCGGACCCCGCCGCACACCTTCCCCACGTGCTTGGAGAACGTCGGCGTGAAGTACGCCTCCCGGAACCACACCCCGGGCAGCCCGAGCGCGTTCGCCGCCTCCGCCCACCGCCGGTCGATCCCCTCCGCGCCGACCACCTCGAAGGGCGTGGTCGTCCCGCGCCCCTCGGAGAGGTTCGTCCCCTCGAACAGGCAGGTGCCCGCGTACGCGAGGGCCGTGTCCGCGGTCGGCATGTTCGGACTCGGCGGCACCCACGGCAGCCCGGTCTCCCCGAAGAACGACTCCCGCCGCCACCCGGACATCGCCACCGTCCGCAGCCTGACCGGGCGGTCCGCCAGGAACTCGCCGTTGAAGAGCCGGGCCAGCTCGGCCGCCGTCATCCCGTGCGCGAGGGCGATCGGCTCCCGGCCGACGAAGCTCGCGTACGGCCGCTCCAGCACGGGCCCCGCGGCCCGCCGGCCGCCCACCGGGTTGGGCCGGTCGAGCACCACCATCGCCTTGCCGGCGAGCGCGGCCGCCCGCATGCAGTCGTAGAGGGTCCAGATGTAGGTGTAGAAGCGCGCCCCCACGTCCTGGATGTCGAAGACGACGGTGTCGATCCCGGCCGCCGTGAACACGTCCGCGAGCTTCTGTTCGCTCTTGCCGTACGTGTCGTACACCGGCAGTCCGGTCGCCGGATCCCGGGAGGCGCCCTCCGAGCCGCCCGCCTGCGCGGTGCCGCGGAAGCCGTGCTCGGGCCCGAACACCGCCACCAGGTCGACCCGTTCGTCCGCGTGCAGTACGTCGACCAGGTGGCGGGCGTCGGCAGTGATCCCGGTGGGGTTGGTGACCACGCCGACCTTCTGTCCGGCCAGTGCGGCGTACCCGTCCGCGGCGAGCCGCTCGAAGCCGTTGCACACCCGCCCGGCCGCCGCGGCGGCCCCGTCCGCCCCGGCGGACCCGCGTGGCCCCGCCGCTCCCACGGCGGCCGCCGATCCGATGGCCCCCGCCAGCCCCAGCATCCCGCGTCGCGACAGCGTCATCGGGCCACGCTAGGTGTCGCGCCCCTTTCCTCCTGACATACCGACCGGTTAGTCTGCCCGCGATCCGGCATCCGGCCGCACGAGAGGTGGACCCCGTGAACGCGTACCAGGACCAGCGAGTCGTCGTCACCGGCGCGGGCGGCGGCATCGGCGCCGCCCTCGCACACCGCTTCGCGGCCGAGGGCGCCACGGTGGTGGTCAACGACCTCGACCCGGCCAAGGCCGCCGCGGTCGCGGCCGCCGTCGGCCCCCGGGCGATCCCGGTTCCGGGTGACGCCTCGGCGATCGTGTCCGAGGCCCGCGAGGCCCTCGGTGGCACGGTCGACGTCTACTGCGCCAACGCCGGGCTCGCCTCGGGCGGCGGCGCCTTCGCCGACGAGGCCGTCTGGGAAGCGGCCTGGGACACCAACGTCATGGCCCACGTACGCGCCGCCCGACTGCTGCTGCCCGACTGGCTGGAGCGGGGGACCGGCCGCTTCGTGTCCACCGTCTCGGCCGCCGGGCTCCTGACCATGATCGGAGCGGCCCCGTACAGTGTCACCAAGCACGGTGCGCTCGCCTTCGCAGAATGGCTCTCGCTGACCTACCGCCACCGCGGGGTCCAGGTCCACGCCATCTGCCCGCAAGGGGTGCGCACCGACATGCTGACCGCCGCGGGCTCGGCGGGCGAACTCGTCCTCGCGCCGACCGCGATCGAGCCGGAAGCGGTCGCGGACGCGTTGTTCGACGGCATGGAGAAGGGCCGGTTCTTGATCCTCCCGCACCCCGAGGTGGCCGATTTCTACGCCGCCCGCGCCACCGAGCCGGACCGCTGGCTGAGCGGTATGAACCACCTTCAGCAGAAATGGGAGACCCGGTGACCGCCCCCCGGTACGCCTGCGGCACCTCCCGGTACGAGGCCAGGCCCTGGCTCGGGCTGCTGGCCCCGGCCCAGCGGGCGCCCGTAGCGCCGCCGCCCACCGTGCTGCACGCCTTCCGGGACGCCGTCGCCCGGGCCCCCGAACGGACCGCCCTCGCCTACTTCGACGGCCGGATCCGCTACGCGGAGGCCGACGCGCTCTCCGACTCCGTCGCCGGCCACCTCGCGGCGCGCGGTATCCGCAGGGGGGACCGGGTCGCCGTGATGCTGCAGAACACCCCGCACTTCGTGCTCGCCGTCCTCGCGGCATGGAAGGCCGGGGCCGTCGTCGTCCCGCTCAACCCCATGTACAAGGCCGGTGAGGTCGGGCACATCCTCCGCGACTCCGGCGCCGCCGCGCTGGTCTGCGACGGCGGATCCTGGGCGGCCTACCTGGGCGAGGCCGTGCGGGATTCCGCCGTACGAGCCGTGCTGACCGCCTCGGCCCCGGACTTCCAGACGCGTGACGACCCCCGGGTCTTCGGCCCGGCGGCCGGGCCGACCCCGGCCCCCGCCCCCTCCCGGCCTCTCGTGCCCGCCCAGGCGGACGCCCCGGCCGCGGCCCCGGGCCGGGAGCGGCCGAGCGAGCCGGACACCGGCGACGGCCCCGCCGACGGCCCGCGCACCGCCGACCTCCTCACCGTCGCCCACGGCGGGTGGCCCGCGCCGGACGACCCGTCCCTGACCGCCGCCGACACCGCCCTCATCAGCTACACCTCCGGCACCACCGGCACCCCCAAGGGCGCGATGAACCCGCACGGCGCGCTCACCTACAACGCCGTCCGGCAGGTGACCTCCCACCCCCTCGCCGAGGGCGCCGGCTACTTCGCCCTCGCGCCCCTCTTCCACATCACCGGCATGGTCTGCGAGCTCGCCGCCTGCCTGGTCAACGCCGGCACCCTGGTCCTCGCGCACCGCTTCGACGCCGGCGTCGTCCTCGACGCCTTCCTCGAACACCGCCCGGCCTACACGGTCGGCCCGGCCACCGCCTTCATGGCCCTGGCCGCCCACCCCGGGGTCACCCCGGACCATTTCGCGTCCTTCCAGGTGATCTCCTCCGGCGGTGCCCCGCTGCCGCCCGCGCTCGTCGAGCGCCTGCGCACCTCCTTCGGCTTCTACCTGCGCAACGGCTACGGCCTCACCGAGTGCACCGCCCCGTGCGCCAGCGTGCCCGTGCACCTGGAGGCCCCCGTCGACCCGGCCTCCGGCACCCTCTCCGTGGGTCTGCCCGGCGCCGACACCGTCGTCCGCATCCTCGACGAGCAGGGCGCCGAGGTCCCCTTCGGAGAGACCGGCGAGATCGCCGTGCGCGGCCCCCAGGTGGTACCCGGCTACTGGGGTCTGCCCGCGGAGTCCGCCGAGGCCTTCCCCGGCGGCGAACTGCGGACCGGCGACGTCGGATTCATGGACCCCGACGGCTGGCTCTACGTCGTCGACCGCAAGAAGGACATGATCAACGCCTCCGGCTTCAAGGTCTGGCCGCGGGAGGTCGAGGACGTGCTCTACACCCACCCCGCCGTCCGGGAGGCCGCCGTCGTCGGCGTCCCCGACCCGTACCGCGGGGAGAGCGTGAAGGCGTACGTGAGCCTGCGTCCCGGCACCTCGGTGGAGCCCGCGGAGCTCGCCGCCCACTGTGCCGAGCGCATCGCCGCGTACAAGTACCCGCGCCAGGTCGAGATCCTGCCTGTCCTTCCGAAGACGACCAGTGGCAAGATCCTGCGACGGGAACTGCGCGATCGCGGCTGAAAACAGTCGGACGGTCGTACAGCTGGTCGCAGCGACCAGGGCAGGCACGAGGAAGGGAAGGCCAGCGCCATGGCGGCACGCACCACGGAACCCGCAGGCACGCACGAGGCACCGGTACCGCAGCGGCTGCTGGCCGTCGCCACCCGGCTCTTCGCCGAGCGCGGCTACGACCGCACCTCGGTCCAGGAGATCGTCGAGGCGGCCGGTGTCACGAAGGGCGCGCTCTACCACTACTTCGGATCGAAGGACGACCTGCTCCACGAGGTGTACGCGCGGATGCTGCGGCTCCAGCAGCAGCGCCTGGACGCGGTGGCCGATTCCGACGCCCCCGTCGAGGAGCGGCTGCGCACCGCGGCCGCCGACGTGGTCGTCACGACCATCGAGAACCTCGACGACGCGATGATCTTCTTCCGGTCGATGCACCAGCTCAGCCCGGAGAAGTCCAGGCAGGTGCGGGCGGAGCGCCGGCGCTACCACGAGCGCTTCCGGGCACTGGTCGAGGAGGGCCAGAGTACGGGTGTGTTCTCCAGCGCCACCCCCGCCGACCTGGTGGTGGACTACCACTTCGGGTCCGTCCACCACCTGTCCACGTGGTACCGGGCGGACGGCCCGCTCACCCCGCAGCAGGTCGCCGACCACCTCGCCGACCTGCTGCTGCGCGCGCTGCGCCCGTAGGTCTCGTCAGCAGTCCATCCGGGAGCCGTCGGTCTCCGCCTCGACGGACAGCGAGAACCAGATCCGGGAGCCCGGTCCGCCGGGCCCCGGGTCCAGCTGCAGGCCGTCGAGTTCGCGCAGTTGTTCCGGTCGTTCGAAGGCGAGCGTGAGGCTCGGCTGCTCGCGGGACTCGAAGCAGAAGACGGAAAAACCGAGGGTCCGGGCCTCTGCGAACCGGCCCGGCGGGCGCCATCCGGCCGCGGGTGCTTCCCGGGCGTAGTACTCCAGCACCTCCTCCCGGCTCCCGTCGTACGCGTACAGCCGCCGGGCGTCCAGCCAGGCGCCGGCCGTGTCGTCGACGCAGTGCGCCGTGGTCGCCGTCCCGCCTTCGACGGGCACGGCCCGCGCCGGGCGCAGAGCGAGGACCGGCAGCGCGTCGAGCTCGGCCAGGGCCGCGCCGGTGCCCTCGCAGCTTGCGTAGGGCGGGATCAGGGAGCAGCCGTTCAGGGCCGTCACGGCCAGCAGGACCAGCGGCAGCAGCCGCGCACCGAGCATGTTCATGGCGGAAGAGTAGGGGCACCGCCGGCAGCGCGAACAAGGCCCTCCCGTCGTACGGATCCCCCTGGTCCGCACGACGGGAAGGCCTCTCACCGGGCTAGGGAGCCACGGCTGCCACGGCTACTCGGCGATCTTCAGGAGCTTGTTCGCCGTGCCCGCCGACGGGTTGGTGACCGCCCCCGAGGTGGCCGCGCCCGTCAGTGCCGCGGCTGCCTGCGCCGGAGTCGCGGACGGGTGTCCCGCCAGGTAGAGCGCCGCGGCACCGGCCGCGTGCGGAGCCGCCATGGACGTGCCCGAGATGGTCTTCGTCCCGGTGTCGCTGTCGTTCCAGGCGGACGTGATGTCCGAGCCCGGCGCGTACAGGTCCACCACGGAGCCGAAGTTCGAGAACGAGGACTGCTCGTCGTCGATCGTGCTCGACGCCACCGTGATGGCCTCCGTGACCCGGGACGGCGAGCCCTGGCCAGCGTCGGCCGACTCGTTGCCCGCCGCCACGGTGAAGGTGACGCCCGAGGCCACGGCCCGGCGCACCGCCTCGTCGAGGGCCTCGTCGGCGCCGCCGCCCAGGCTCATGTTGGCCACCGAGGGCCCCTTGTGGTTCTGCGTGACCCAGTCGATCCCGGCCACGACCTGCTCGGTGCTGCCGGAGCCGTTGTCGTCCAGCACCCGCACCGCGACCACCTTCGCCTTCTTGGCGACCCCGTGCGAGGTCCCCGCGATGGTGCCGGCCACGTGCGTGCCGTGGCCGTTGCCGTCGTCGGCGCTGTCGTCGTTGTCCACCGCGTCGAACCCGGACGTGGCGCGGCCGCCGAAGTCCTTGTGCGTGGTGCGTACGCCGGTGTCGATGACGTACGCCGTCACGCCCTCACCGCCGCCGTCGGGGTAGGTGTACTTCTTGTCGCCCGCCTGTGCGGTCTGGTCGATCCGGTCCAGCCCCCACGAGGGCGGGTTGGGCTGGGTGGTGTTGATGGTGAACTTCTTGTTCTGCACGACCTTGCCGACGGCCGGGTCCGCGGCGAGCCGCTTGGCCTCCGTCTCGCTCAGTCCGGCGGCCGAAAAACCGTTGACCCCGGAGCCGTAGGAGCGCTTCAGCTCGCCGCCGTACTTGCGGGCGAGCTGTTCCTTGTTCGCGGATGCGTCGAGTATGACGACGTAACTCCCGCTGATCGCGCCGGGTGCGCCGAGGCCGTACACCGTGCCTTCGGGCGGTGTCGCCGCTCCCGCGAGGGGGGTGGCGAGCAGGGCCACGGCAGCCGCCGTGGCCGCTCCCGTGCCGACTGCCGCGTACCGGAAACCGCGCGAGCGCTTGTGAGTTGCCATCTGGAGGGTTCTCCTCGTGTTGACGTTGGGGGCGTCAGACCTTCTGGAGAACCCTGTTCCGATTGACAGGCGCAAATCAAGGACACTTTGGGGATATGGGGTTGTTCAACAAGGTTTCTTAAAGGGTTCCCCGCGCCGCCTTCACCTCGTACACAGGTTCGCTTGAACTCCCGCACGATTCCCACACGTTCACGGGCGACCGGCCGCGAACCGCTTCAACTCCCGCCGCGCCAGGGACCGCTGGTGCACCTCGTCCGGTCCGTCGGCCAGGCGCAGGGTCCGCGCCGCCGCCCACAGTCCGGCCAGCGGGAAGTCCTGGCTGACCCCGCCGGCGCCGTGCAGCTGCACCGCGTCGTCCAGGATCCGCACCACCGCCCGCGGGGTCGCGATCTTGATGGCCTGGATCTCGGTGTGCGCGCCGCGGTTGCCGACCGTGTCCATCAGCCAGGCCGTCTTCAGCACCAGCAGCCGTAGCTGCTCCACCGTCACCCGGGCGTCGGCAATCCAGTTCTGCACGACGCCCTGGGCGGCCAGCGGCTTGCCGAAGGCGGTACGTTCCACCGCGCGCCGGCACATCAGCTCGATGGCCCGCTCCGCCATCCCGATCAGCCGCATGCAGTGGTGGATGCGGCCCGGGCCGAGCCGCGCCTGCGCGATGGCGAAACCGCCGCCCTCCTCGCCGATCAGGTTCGCCGCCGGGACCCGCGCGCCGTCGAACACGACCTCGGCGTGGCCGCCGTGGTCGTGGTCCTCGTACCCGTACACCGTCATGGCCCGGCGCACCTCGACGCCCGGGGTGTCCCGGGGGACCAGGATCATCGACTGCTGGCGGCGCGGATCGGCGCCCTCCGGGTCGGTCTTGCCCATCACGATGAAGACCGCGCAGTCCGGGTTCATCGCCCCGGAGATGAACCACTTGCGGCCCGTGACCACGTACTCCCCGCCGTCCGCCGAGCGTTCGATCCGCGTCTCGACGTTCGTCGCGTCCGAGGAGGCCACCTCGGGCTCCGTCATCGCGAACGCGGAGCGGATCTCGCCGGCCAGCAGCGGCTCCAGCCACCGCTTCTTCTGCTCCTCGCTCCCGAACTGCGCGAGCAGCTCCATGTTCCCGGTGTCCGGGGCCGCGCAGTTCGTCGCCATGGGCGCCAGGTGCGGGCTGCGGCCGGTGATCTCGGCGAGCGGCGCGTACTGGAGGTTGGTCAGCCCCGCGCCGTGCCCTGCGTCCGGCAGGCCGTGCTGGTCCACGAAGAAGAGGTTCCACAGTCCCTGGCGGCGCGCCTCGGCCTTCAGCTCACCGAAGACGGCCGGGGTGTCCCAGGGCGAGGCCAGCCGTGCGCGCTGCTCGGCGGCGACGGGCTCCGCCGGGTAGACGTACTCCTCCATGAACGCGAGCAGCCGCTCGCGGAGTTCCTCGGTCCGGGTGTCGAATGCGAAATCCATCGGTGAGTGCCTCAGCCTTCCTGGCGGTCCTGGCGGTCCTGGCGGTCCTGGAGAGTGGTCAGTCCGTGCTCGATGAAGACCGGGACCAGCTCGCCGATCCGGTCGAAGCCCGCCCCGACGGTCTGTCCCAGCGTGTAGCGGTAGTGGATGCCTTCGAGGATCACGGCGAGCTTGAACCAGGCGAAGGCCGTGTACCAGGCGATGGCCCCGGTGTCCCGGCCCGAGCGGGCGGCGTACCGCTCGACGAGTTCGGCCGGCGTCGGATGGCCCGGCGCCCCGCTCGTCGTACTGACCGGCGATCCGGTCAGGCCCAGGTCCGAGCTGTACATCACCAGCAGCCCGAGGTCGGTCAGCGGATCCCCGAGCGTGGACATCTCCCAGTCCAGCACCGCCCGGATGGTGTCGGTGCCGGACGGGGATCCGCCGATCAGGACGTTGTCGAGCCGGAAGTCCCCGTGCACCACGGTCGGGGCGGGGGAGTCGGGCAGCGTCCGGCCGAGCGCGCCGTGCAGCTCGTCGATCCCGGCGAGCTCGCGGCCCCGGGAGGCCGCGAGCTGCTTGCCCCAGCGGCGCAGCTGCCGGTCCAGGAAGCCCTCGGGCCGGCCGAAGTCGCCCAGGCCCACCGCCTGCGGGTCCACCGCGTGGAGGTCGACCAGGGTGTCGACCAGTCCCAGCACCGCCCGCCGGGTGCGCTCCGGGCCGATCGCGGCGAGCTGCTCGGCCGTCCTGTACGGCACCCCGTCCACGAACTCCATGACGTAGAACGGCGCCCCGAGGACGGCCTCGTCCTCGCACAGCAGCACCGGCTCGGGCACCGGCACGGCCGTGCCGTGCAGCGCCTCGATCACCCGGTGCTCGCGCCGCATGTCGTGCGCGGTGGCCAGTACGTGGCCCAGCGGCGGCCGGCGGACCACCCAGCGGGCGGTCCCGTCGGTGATCTCGTACGTGAGATTCGACCGGCCGCCCTCGATGAGCCGGCCGCGCAGCGCCCCGGCCACGAGTCCCGGCCGGGCCCGGTCGAGATGACCGCGCAGCCGCTCCAGATCCAGGCCGCGCGGGTCGGCCGGGGCTGAGGTCATGGTGCGCACCTCCGTGCGAGAGTCGTCGAGGGGAAGAACGGCGGTGCTTCGGCGCACCGCCGCCAGCCATCATGCCGACCAGTCGGTATGTCGTCCAGAGTGCGGGCGAAGGAAAACTCCCCGCCCGGCGGCGTCCGGTGCCGTCAGGCGGCGGCGGACCGCTCCGGACGGCGTCACGTGACCCCGGGTGACCTCAGGCGTGGCAGAGGATCGGTGTTCCGCCGTTCATGACGGTCATGTCCCTCAGGACCGCCAGGATGTCCAGCGGCGCACCCTCCGGCCGCCCGGCCAGTTCCGCGTACGCCCGGTGCACGTTCGCCACGAGCCGCTCGCTCTCCCGCCAGGAGCCGAACTCGCCGAGATCGGCCTGCCGGGCCACCTCCAGCGGGGACAGGCCCTTCGCACGCCCCTCCCGGGCGAGCTCGGCCACGTACCGCAGGTAGCGCTCGGTGGAGTCGTAGGCCGAGGGGTCGGTCAGGGGCCCGTGGCCCGGTACGACCGTCTCCGCGTCCAGTGAACGCAGCAGCTCCAGCGCCCGCAGCGAGCCGGCGAGGGAGCCCATCGCCAGGAACGGCGTCCCCCCGGCGAAGACGAGGTCGCCGGTGAACACCACCCGCCGCTCGGGCAGCCACACGACCGAGTCCCCGGTGGTGTGCGCGACACCCGGGTGGACGACCCGGACCTCCGTGTCGCCGATGTGCAGGGTCGCCCGGTCGCTGTAGGTGAGGTCGGGCGGGACGATGTCGATCGCGCCGAAGTCCGTGCCGGGCCAGATCAGCTCCAGCTGGTGCCCGGCCGCGAGCTGCTCGGAGCGCGCGTTGTCGTGCCCGAGGATCACGGCGCCGGGGGCGAAGACGCCGTTCCCGTACGTGTGGTCGCCGTGGTGGTGGGTGTTGACCACGGTGCGGGGAAGCGGCGCCCCGGCCGCCACGACCGCGTCGCGCAGGGCCAGCGCCCGCCGCTCGGTCGCGGCCGTGTCCACGAGCAGGGTGCGGCCCCCGCCGGTCACGAATCCGGCGTTGTTGAGGCACCAGCCGCCGTCCGGCTGGACGTAGGCGTACACCCCCGGCGCGGGCTGGACGAGGTAGGGCTCTTCGACGGACATCTGCGCTCTCCCCGGGTCGTTCTGACGGACGGTCGGCATCCTGCCAGCCGCTGCCGCACCGGGGGAGGGCGGGTGCCGCTGCTCCCGACCGGACCTTCAGCCGGTGGTCCGGCCTGCGGTCCGGCCGGCAGTCCGGCCCGTCATCGGGTCAGTGGTCGTCGTAGTGTCCGTCGTGCTCCGCGTGCCGGTGCCCGTCGTGCAGGTAGTCCACGTGATCGCCGTGCCGGACCGACTCGTGCCCGCAGTCCGTTCCGTGCGCGTGCGCGTGGCCGTCGTGCGTGGTGTGACCGCTGGGCTCGCACTCGTCCCAGTGCCCCGAGTGCTCCCGGTGCAGATGGCCGTCGTGGGCGTAGTCGACGTGGTCGCCGTGCTCGACCGCCCGGTGCCCGCAGTCCGTGCCGTGCGTGTGCTGGTGCGTGGGGTGTTCGTGGTGCAGGGTCGTCATGGCGCCGAGGTTAGTGTGAATTGCCGGGTATCGCCCGTTCTGTCGCAGTGGCGCGGCGAAGCGCGATCATCACACCGGCCGGCCGCTCAGAGAATCACCGTCACCGCGAAGACCGCCAGTGCCACGGTGCACGCCACCACCGCCAGGGCCGCCCGCGGCGCGAGTTCCCGGGGCCGGGCGGCCGCCAGGGCCCGGATCCGCCGGTGGGCCACCCACAGGAACGCCAGCCAGATCAGTGCGATGGCCGCCGCCCCGGCGAGCTCCACCGGCGCGCCCGTCCCGCGCAGCGCCTGCCGCAGCGCCAGGACCGCCACCACCGAGGAGGCCAGCGTGGTACGCCGCCACGCGAGCCGGGTCCGCTCGGGCTGCAGCCCGGCGTCGCGGTCCGTGCCCGGGGTGCTCACCGCCCCGACGTCCAGCCCAGCAGCACGACCACCACCATCGACACCGCCACCAGGCCGACGCCCAGGCTCAGCAGCACCGGGAAGCGCGACAGCGGCAGGTCCTCGCCCCGCCGCATGGCCCGCTCGCACCGCACCCAGTGGTTCACCGCACGCAGCGCACAGGCCGCGCCCACCGCGAGCAGCATGAGGGCCATCCCGACCCGTACCCCCCAGCGCAGGTCCGGCAGGAACTGGTCGACGGCGAAACCGCCGCCCACCAGGGCCAGCGAGGTCCGGATCCAGGCGAGGAAGGTCCGTTCGTTGGCCAGCGAGAAGCGGTAGTCCGGGGTCTCGCCCTCGTCCCTCAGCCGCGAGGGTGCGAACCAGAGGCGCACGTCCTTGACGAAGTCGATCACCCGACAAATCTACAAGCGGGATTCCGGACGCGCGCGCAGCCGCCGGTACGCCTCCAGCCCGTCCGGCACCCAGGCCCACTCGCCGCCGTCCACCCGCCGGTCCAGCTCCTCCTGCGTGAGGTACGCGTGCCAGTCGACCTCCGAGACCTGCGGGTCCACGGGCAGCTCGCACCGCACCTCGTGCACGTACGACCACCAGGCCCCGCCCGGACCCTCGTACAGGAACTTGAACAGCGGCGTCGGCTGCGCCAGCCCCCGCACCCCCAGCTCCTCCTCGGCCTCGCGCAGCGCGGCCCCGGCGTAGCTCTCGCCGGCGCCCAGCACCCCGCCCACGAACATGTCGTAGTGCGCCGGGAAGACCAGCTTCGAGGCGGTCCGCCGGTGTACGAAGATCCGCCCCTCCGCGTCCCTGGCCTGCACGAACACACAACGGTGGAGCAGACCCCGGGCGTACACCTCGCCCCTCGGGGCCTGCCCGACGACCTGGTCGTCCCGGTCCACCACGTCCAGTACTTCGTCTGCGGCACTCATACAGGTCATCCAATCACCGCTGTTGACTGGTTACCGCTCCGTAGCCAAGGATCTGCCCCACCATCGACGGAGGACGGGTAACCGCATGACGTACGACGCAGACGTGATCGTGATCGGAGCCGGGCTCGCGGGGCTCGTGGCCACCGCCGAGCTCGTCGACGCGGGCCGCAAGGTCATCCTGCTCGACCAGGAGCCGGAGCGGTCCATCGGCGGCCAGGCGCACTGGTCCTTCGGCGGGCTGTTCTTCGTGGACTCGCCCGAACAGCGCCGGATGCGGATCAAGGACAGTCACGCGCTCGCCCTCCAGGACTGGCTGGGCACCGCCGGTTTCGACCGCGAGGAGGACGCCTGGCCGCGTCGCTGGGCCGAGGCCTACGTCGACTTCGCGGCCGGTGAGAAGCGCTCCTGGCTGCACGCCCAGGGCGTCCGCTTCTTCCCGGTGGTCGGCTGGGCGGAGCGCGGCGGCTACGACGCCAACGGCCACGGGAACTCCGTACCCCGCTTCCACATCACCTGGGGCACCGGGCCCGGCCTGGTGGAGCCCTTCGAGCGGCGGGTACGGGCCGGCGTGGCCCGCGGCCTGGTCCGGCTCGCCTTCCGCCACCGCGTCACCGGGCTCTCCGCCACGGCCGGCGCCGTGGACACCGTGACGGGCGAGATCCTGGAACCCTCCGACGCCGTACGCGGCACCGCCAGCAGCCGTGAGGCCACCGGCACCTTCACCCTGCGGGCGCAGGCCGTGATCGTCACGAGCGGTGGCATCGGCGGCAACCACGACCTGGTCCGCGCGCAGTGGCCGGCCCGGCTCGGCACCCCGCCGCAGCGGATGCTCTCCGGGGTCCCGGCGCACGTCGACGGTCTGATGCTCGGCATCGCGGAGCGGGCGGGTGCCAGCCACATCAACAAGGACCGGATGTGGCACTACACCGAGGGCATCCAGAACTGGGACCCGATCTGGGCCCGGCACGGCATCCGCATCCTGCCCGGCCCCTCCCCGCTCTGGCTGGACGCGACGGGCAAGCGGCTGCCCGTGCCGCTCTTCCCGGGCTTCGACACCCTCGGCACCCTCGACCACATCATGAAGACCGGCCACGACCACACGTGGTTCGTGCTCAACGAGCGCATCATCGGCAAGGAGTTCGCGCTCTCCGGCTCCGAGCAGAACCCGGACCTCACGGGGAAGTCGGTCCGCGACGTGTTCACCCGCGCGCGCCAGGCCGTACCGGCCCCGGTCCGGGCCTTCATGGACAACGGGGCCGACTTCGTCGTCGAGCGGGACCTGTCCGCCCTGGTCCGCGGGATGAACGCGGTCACGAAGGAGGACCTCCTCGACGAGGCCACCGTCCGCGGCGAGATCGTGGCCCGCGACCGGGAGATCGCCAACCCGTTCACCAAGGACCTCCAGGTCACCGCCATCCACGGGGCACGCCGGTACCTCGGCGACAAGCTGATCCGTACGGCCGCGCCGCACCGGATCCTGGACCCCGGGGCCGGACCGCTGATCGCCGTACGCCTCTCGATCCTGACCCGCAAGTCCCTGGGCGGCCTGGAGACCGACCTCTCCTCACGCGTCCTGACCGCGTCCGGCGAACCGCTGCCGGGCGTCTACGCGGCGGGCGAGGCGGCCGGATTCGGCGGTGGCGGGGTCCACGGGTACCGGGCCCTGGAGGGCACCTTCCTCGGCGGGTGCATCTTCTCGGGCCGGGCGGCGGGCCGCGCGGCGGCGCGGGCCGTCGGCTGAGTCCGGCTCCGGCTCCGGCCCTGGCTCCGGCCGCAGCCGAAGCCAGGGCCGACGCGTGCGGCGCGCGGCCGGCCCGGCGCGCGCGGCCCGGCGTAGGGCCCGGCCGGCGCGTACGGGGCCCGTCGCGAGCCGGGGCCTCAGCCGAGCCGCTCGGTGACCCGGAACCGTTCCGCGATGACGAGGGTGTCGTCATCGACCGTGAACCCCGGGTCGCCGATCACCGTACGCACCGGTTCGCTGTGCCAGAACTCCTCGTGTGCCGTACGCCATTCGGCCACCGACGCGTACCCCTCGCCCTCGTCGAGCGCGTGCCCCAGTCCCACATCGGCGAGCCTGAGCACCTCCACGGCCGTGACCTCCACCACTGCCACCCCGTGCTCGGCGGAGTCGACGAGCAGGGACCGCGCGCCGGGCTCCGGCAGCGGCTCCTGCTCGGCCTCGTACTCCGCGAGCAGGCCGGTCGTAGTGGTCTTCGCCCCGCTCAGCACGGCCGCGACCAGCTGGTCGCGCAGGGGGCCGGGGAACCCCAGCAGGTACGGCGGAAGATCGTCATAGGCGGTCATGGAGCCACCCTACGGCGCCGCCCGCGGCCTGCCGGAACGAATATCGACCACCAACTGGCACGACCTTCAGAGCAGTTGAAACGCGCCACGCAGTGGACTGGACCTTGACTCGGAGCTGCGCGTACCGCTTTGCTGTGCGTGATCACCAGAGTGCTCAACGGAGTTCCGACCGGATTCCGCACGCACGTCGGAGATCCGAACCAGCACCACCACCGTTCCTCGCAGTTCCCCCGCAGTCCTCGGGAGCCCCCACGGGGGCTCCACCGGCACGATCCCCGGATCTCGCGGCCCGACCGCGCGCGTGCGCCCCACGCGCGGGGGAGGCCGCAGCCGCCCCGATCCCCGTCCGCCCGCGTCCTGGAGGGAAACCCGCGGATGTCCCCGCCTCCGCCGCCCCTCGGCCGCGCCCGCAAGCGGGACGCCCAGCTCTTCGACCCGGCCTT
Source organism: Streptomyces venezuelae (assembly GCF_008642275.1). NCBI lineage: Bacteria > Bacillati > Actinomycetota > Actinomycetes > Kitasatosporales > Streptomycetaceae > Streptomyces > Streptomyces venezuelae. The sequence goes on along the minus strand of NZ_CP029189.1, from coordinate 1,581,661 downwards.
GTGCGACGCCGAACTCGTCGACGTACGGTCCCAGTTCACCCAGGGCCGGTGGGCCCGGGCCCGGGCCCTGCTCGTCGGCACCGGCGACGACTGGGACCGCCGCGGCCACCGCGTCGTCGTCCTCGCGCAGACCCCGGCGGCCACCGCCTGGGCCCGTGAGTGGCTGCTCGCCGAACCGGAGAGCGCCGACGCCGCCACCCTCCTCGCCTGCGCCGCCGTCTTCACCGCCCTGCGCCAGAAGGGCAGCCCGGCCGCGGCCGAGGAGGCCTGCCGCCGGGCCGCCGCCCTGCACCCGGCCGACCCGACCCCCTGGCTCGGGCTGCTCCTCCTGTCCCGCGCCTTCGGCGGCGAGGAGGAGTTCAGCCGCCACTTCGACCAGGTCCGGGCCCGCCACCGCGAGCACCACCACGCCCATCACCTGATGGTCGCCAGACTCGCCGAACGCGCCCTCACCTCCGGCCAGGACCCGCTCCACGAGGTCTACGACTTCGCGTCCTGGGCCGCCGAGGAGTCCCCGGCCGACTCCCCGCTGGCCGTGCTCCCCGTCGTCGCGCACGCCGAGCGGTACCGGGTGCTGGCCGCCCTGCACGGGCACTCGCCCGAGTCGGCCGCCGCCCACTGGGCGGGCCGCCGTGCCCGCCAGGTCCTGCGCTCCGCCTTCGACTGGTGGCTGGAGTGGGAGCGCGAGGACCACCCCCGCAACCGCGTCGACCTCAACTTCCTCGCCCACGCCAAACTCTGCGAGGGCCGTCCCGCCGAGGCCGCCGCCCTCTTCCACCGCATCGGCAGCCATGCCACCCGCGCCCCCTGGTCCTATCCGGACCGGGACCCCCACAAGGCCTTCCTCGCCGCTCGCGGCGTCGCTCTCGGCACCGCCTGACGCGCCCCGCACACGGACGCCACGACGGCGTCCGGGCGGGCCCCGAAGGCCCCGCAGACCCCCAGCGCCCCTCCCCCGAGCACCACGCCCCCGAAAGGACGCCGCCATGCCGACGGGCAGACCCTCCACGCTCCAAGACCCGGCCGAGATCCGTACGTACAAGGGCCAGGACCGGGCCCTGCGCGCCAACCGCCTCGGCACCGCGGGCCTGCTGCTGTCCGTGCTCGCCGCCAGTGCGCCCCTGATGGTCGTCGCCGGTGTCATGCCCACGACCTTCGGAGTCATGGGCATCGTCGGCCAGCCCCTGCTCTTCGTCATCCTCGGCGCCGTCCTCGCGCTCTTCAGCGTCGGATACGCCGAGATGAGCCGCCACGTCCACAACGCCGGCGCCTTCTACGCGTACATCGCCCGCGGCCTCGGCCCCACCGCCGGCGCGGGCGCCTCCCTCGTCGCCCTCGTCGCGTACAGCGCCATGCAGGTCGGCGTCTTCGGCATCCTCGGCTTCGAGATATCCGGCCTCTTCGCCACCTACCTGGACACCGAAGTCTCCTGGTGGATACCGGCCCTGCTCGCCGTCGCCGTCACCGGCGCACTCGGCTGGCTCAAGATCGACCTCAATGCCAAGGTCCTCGGGGTCCTCCTCCTCGTCGAGTGCGTCCTCGTCGTCGTCTTCGACATCGCCGCCATCGCCAAGCCCGCCGCCGAAGGCCTCTCGCTCCACGCCTTCAACCCCGAGACCCTCGGCGGAGCCGGCTTCGGCACCGCGCTCTGCTTCTGCATCGCCGCCTTCGTCGGCTTCGAGCAGTCCCCGGTCTACGCCGAGGAGACCAGCAAGCCGCACATCGTCGTCTCCCGCGTGATGTTCCTCGCCGTCGGCTTCGCCGCCCTCTTCTTCGCCGTCAGCGCCTGGGCCCTCACCGTCGCCGCCGGCCCCTCCGAGGTCGTCAGGACCTCCGCCGAGGCGGGCCCCACCCTGCTCTTCCAGCTCACCGAGAGCCGCCTCGGCACCACCTTCACCGACGTCCTGCACGTCCTCTTCGTCACCGGCATGTTCGCGGCCATGCTCAGCTTCCACAACGTGGTCGCCCGCTACGCCTTCGCGATGGGCCGCGAGGGCCTGCTCCCGGCCACCTTCGGCCGCACCAACGCCGGCACCGGCGCCCCCGCCACCGGCTCCCTGCTGCAGACCGGCGTCGCCGCCCTCGTCGTGATCGCCTTCGCACTCACCGACGACAATCCCGCCGGCGACCCCACCACCCCCGTCCTGCACCTGTTCACCTGGATGGGCAGCGTCGGGGCCCTCGGCGTGACCCTTCTCATGGCCGCCGCCTCCTTCGCCGTCATCGCCTTCTTCGTCCGCCGCGGCACCGCCGGCGCCCAGATCTGGCGCCTCGTCGCGGCCGGCACCTCCGGCCTCGCCCTGCTCGCCATCGCCGTCTACACCGTCAAGGACTTCGGAGTCCTGGTCGGCGCCGAGAAGGGCTCCGCACTCACCTGGGTGCTGCCCGGCATCATCGGCGCCGCCGTCGTGACCGGCCTGGTCTACGGAGCCCTGCTGCGCCGCAGCCGCCCCGAGGTGCACGCCCGGATCGGCCTCGGGAACGAGGCCTTCCGCCTCGACCAGGCAGCGGAGGGAACCCCGAGCGACTGACCTCGTTTTCCAGCTCCTGCGAAGCCCCCGACACCCGTTTCCAAGGTCGTCGGGGGCTTCTGCGTGCAGGGGGTGCTTTTGGAGGGGAGCGGAGCCTCATGGTCTCCTGTTGCGACCAAACCACCCGGATCGCGCCACAGGGGACACCACCCGGCCCCCTGCGCGGCGGCCTTGTCCCACCCACGAAGGCGAAGTTCCACATGAGTGACCTGAGTGACCGCACCTTGACCGAGGCACCCGCCCCGGCGCCGACCCGCCATGTCGACGCCGGTGACGAGGGCTACAGCAAGGACCTCAAGTCCCGCCACATCAACATGATCGCGATCGGCGGAGCCATAGGCACCGGCCTCTTCCTCGGCGCGGGCGGCCGCCTCGCCGGCGCCGGCCCCTCCCTCGCGATCGCCTACGCGGTGTGCGGAGTCTTCGCCTTCTTCGTCGTCCGGGCCCTCGGCGAGCTCGTCCTCTACCGCCCGTCCTCCGGTGCCTTCGTCTCCTACGCCCGAGAGTTCATGGGCGAGAAGGGCGCCTACACGGCCGGCTGGCTGTACTTCCTGAACTGGTCCACGACCACCGTGGCCGACATCACGGCCGCCGCGACCTACGCCCACTTCTGGTCGCTGTTCACCGACGTCCCCCAGTGGGTCCTCGCCTTCATCGCCCTCGCCATCGTGCTCACCGCCAACCTGATCTCGGTGAAGTACTTCGGCGAGATGGAGTTCTGGTTCTCGCTCGTCAAGGTCGCCGCCCTCGTGATCTTCCTGATCGTCGGCATCTGGCTCGTCGCCACCAGCCACGACATCGGCGGCAGCACCCCCGGCCTCGCCAACATCACGGACAACGGCGGCCTCTTCCCCTCCGGCGTCCTCCCGATGCTCCTGGTCATCCAGGGCGTCGTCTTCGCGTACGCCTCAGTCGAACTCTGCGGCGTCGCCGCCGGCGAGACCGAGAACCCCGAGAAGATCATGCCGAAGGCGATCAACTCGATCATGTGGCGCGTGGGCCTCTTCTACGTCGGCTCGGTCGTCCTCCTCGCCCTCCTCCTGCCCTACACCGCGTACAGCTCCGACCAGAGCCCCTTCGTCACCGTCTTCGACAAGCTCGGCGTCCCCGGCGCTGCGGGCATCATGAACCTCGTCGTCCTGACGGCCGCCCTCTCCAGCCTGAACTCCGGCCTCTACTCCACCGGCCGCATCCTGCGCTCGATGTCCCTGTCCGGCTCCGCCCCGAAGTTCACCGGCGTCATGAACAAGGGCAAGGTCCCCTACGGCGGCGTCCTCTTCACCGCCGCGTTCGGCCTCGCGGGCGTCGGCCTGAACGCCCTCATGCCGAAGGACGCCTTCGAGCTCGTCCTGAACTTCGCCTCGCTGGGCATCCTCGGCACCTGGGCGATGGTCATGATCTGCTCGCTGTTCTTCTGGCGCCGCGCCCAGCGGGACCTCGTGGAGCGCCCCTCGTACCGCCTGCCCTGGGCGCCGTACACCCAGATCGTCACCCTGGCCTTCCTGCTCGCCGTGCTGGTGCTGATGTGGTGCGACGGCGGCGTCGGCCGGACCACGGTCCTGTTCGTCCCGGTCATCGGCGCCGCCCTGGTCGGCGGCTGGTACCTGGTCCGTGGCCGCGTGGCCGAACTCGCCACCGGCCGCCGCTGATCCCGCGACCGCCCACGAGGCCCCCCGCACCGGAATCCGTTCCGGGCGGGGGGCCTCGACCGTTCCGCCCCCGCCAGCGCCGATCAGGACCGCCGGGCGAGCGGTCCGCGGCTCAGCGCCAGCAGGCTCAGGGCGAACATCAGGACACCCAGGGGGACGTGGACCGACGGCACGCGCGCGATCCCCAGGACCACCTGCACCGAGGCGAGGACGAGGAACCCGGACGAGTACAGGATCGGCCGCGGCGACCCGCCGCCCGGCCGCCACGCGAGCACCGCGGCGATCACGTACAGCATCGTCGCCCCGTACATCACGCGCGCTCCGATGCCGTGCAGCAGCTCACCGTGGGCCGAGGACAGCAGCACCCCGGCGGTGGCCGCCTGGAAGAAGATGGCCAGGGTCTGCAAGCCGACGGTGACCTGCAGGAAGGTGAAGGTACGCGGCTTCTCCGTCGTCAGTGTGGCCATGGTGGCGGCCCCTCTTCTGCCTCACGGCGTAGATCGATATGGTCTCGGTAGTCCGACGACGTGGCCCCGCGAAATGTGAGGCGGGGCACCGGGAGGCGGGCCAGGGGGAGCAGTCGTGAGCATGAGTACGTCGTCCGATCCTCACCTGGACGTGATCGTCGGAGAGCGGGGACACCTCACCAACCTCGCCTACCGGCTGCTCGGTTCGCTGGCCGAGGCCGAGGACGCGGTACAGGAGACCTACGCGCGCTGGTACGCGATGCCCAGGCAGAAGCAGGAAGCCGTCGAGTCGCCCGGTGCCTGGCTGACCACGGTCGCCGGCCGCATCTGCCTGGACCTGCTCGGCTCGGCGCGGGCACGGCGCGAGCGCTACGTCGGCGAATGGGTCCCCGAGCCGCTGCCCGACCGCGCGGAGTGGATCAGCGGGCCGGCCGGCGGCGGGTCCGGACCGGTCGACCCCGCCGACCGGGTCACCCTCGACGAGTCGGTCAACATGGCCTTCCTCGTCGTGCTGGAGTCGATGACCCCGGCCGAACGCGTCGCGTTCGTCCTCCACGACGTCTTCCGCTACCCCTTCGCCGAGATAGCCCAGATCGTCGGCCGGACCCCGGCGGCCTGCCGGCAGCTGGCGACGTCGGCCCGCCGGCGGGTGGGCGCCGCGCAGGTTCCGACGGCCCCCACGGCCGGACAGGCCCCTCTGGTACGGAACTTCAAGGAGGCGTGGGAAGCCAGGGACATCAAGGCCCTCGTCGGTCTGCTGGCCCCCGACGCCACGATGACCGCCGACGGCGGCGGACTGGTCGGTGCGACCCTGCGTCCGGTCGAGGGCGCCGCGCGGATCGCCGATTACCTGATCCAGATCGCCGACAGGGCTCCCGGACTGAAGCTCCTGGAACGCTCGGTCAACGGCCGGCCCGGTCTGGTCGCCCAGCTCGCCGGGGTCACCGTGACCGTGGCCGCGTTCGGACTCGACGGCGACCGTGTCACCCGTATCTGGGCGGTCCGCAATCCGGAGAAGCTCCGCCCCTGGTTCGCGGAGGGGCAGGACGGAGAGGCCCGGCGGGGCTGACCGGGTGCGCCCGGAGTGGGGCCGGAACCGCCGGCCCCACCCGCGTCCCGCGCCACGGGACGACGAAAGAGCCGGTCAGAGCGACTCGCGTCGCTCTGACCGGCTCTTCCTGGTCGTGTGACCATGGTGTCCGAGGGGGGACTTGAACCCCCACGCCCGATAAAGGGCACTAGCACCTCAAGCTAGCGCGTCTGCCATTCCGCCACCCGGACAAGGTGTCTGTCTCGCGTCCCTCGCGGGCCGTTCCGACGTGGAAAACATTACCAAACATTCCGGGGTCCTCGATCACACCCCCCGACGGCCGGGGATCGCCCTTGGGGAGAACGGCCCGGAGCGGGAGGATGGAGCTTCGGTACTGATCAGTGGGAGGAAGCAGCGTGAGCGAGTCGAGCACGGGCAGGACCGTCTCCGGCGAGGACGAGGTGGTCGACCTCTGCCGGGACCTCATCCGGATCGACACCAGCAACTACGGAGACCACTCGGGTCCCGGTGAGCGCAAGGCGGCGGAATGGGTCGCCGAGAAGCTCGCCGAGGTCGGGCTGGAGCCGCAGATCTTCGAATCGCACAAGGGGCGCGCCTCGACCGTGGCGCGGATCGAGGGGGAGGACCCCTCACGGCCGGCGCTGCTGATCCACGGGCACACCGACGTGGTTCCGGCGAACGCCGCCGACTGGACGTACGACCCCTTCGCGGGCGAGATCGCCGACGGCTGCGTGTGGGGCCGGGGCGCCGTCGACATGAAGGACATGGACGCGATGACGCTGGCCGTCGTACGCGACCGGATGCGCAGCGGGCGCAAGCCCCCGCGGGACATCGTGCTGGCCTTCCTCGCCGACGAGGAGGCGGGCGGCATCTACGGGGCCCGGCACCTCGTCGACAAGCACCCGGGCCTGTTCGAGGGAGTCACCGAGGCGATCGGCGAGGTCGGCGGCTTCTCCTTCACGGTCAACGAGAACCTGCGGCTCTACCTCGTGGAGACCGCCCAGAAGGGCATGCACTGGATGCGGCTCACGGTGGACGGCACCGCGGGTCACGGCTCCATGACCAACAGCGACAACGCCATCACGGAGCTGTGCGAGGCCGTGGGCAGGCTCGGCCGCCACCAGTGGCCGGTCCGCGTGACCAAGACGGTGCGCAGTTTCCTCGACGAGCTCTCGGACGCGCTCGGGACCCCGCTGGACCCGGACGACATGGACGCGACGCTCGCCAAGCTCGGCGGCATCGCCAAGATGGTCGGCGCGACGCTGCGCAACTCGGCCGCCCCGACGATGCTCGGCGCCGGCTACAAGGTCAACGTCATCCCCGGGCAGGCGACGGCCCACGTCGACGGCCGTTTCCTGCCGGGCTACGAGGACGAGTTCTTCGCCGACCTGGACCGGATCCTCGGCCCGCGCGTGAAGCGCGAGGACGTGCACGGCGACAAGGCGCTGGAGACGGACTTCGACGGCAGGCTGGTGGACGCCATGCAGGGCGCCCTGAAGGCCGAGGACCCGATCGCGCGGGCGGTCCCGTACATGCTCTCGGGCGGTACGGACGCCAAGTCCTTCGACGACCTCGGCATCCGCTGCTTCGGCTTCGCGCCGCTGCAGCTGCCGCCGGAGCTGGACTTCGCCGGGATGTTCCACGGTGTGGACGAGCGGGTGCCGGTCGACGGACTGAAGTTCGGCGTGCGGGTGCTCGACCGGTTCATCGACAACGCCTGAGATTCGAGAAGGTGTGCGCATTCCACTGAGAAGAGTGAATGCACTCATACGCTCGTAGCCCCGGTGATCCCTCCTCGTTACAGGTGTTGCGGTCCGCGGCTGGGACCGCAATTGCCTACTAGGAGGAACAATGATCAAGAAGGTTGTCGCCGCAGTGGCTGCCACCGGTGGCCTGGTTCTCGCGGGTGCGGGTCTGGCCCACGCCGATGCGGGTGCGCAGGGTGCGGCCATCGGTTCGCCCGGTGTCCTGTCCGGCAACGTCGTGCAGGTTCCCGTCCACGTTCCCGTGAACGTCTGCGGCAACACGATCTCCGTCATCGGCCTGCTGAACCCGGCCTTCGGCAACACCTGCGTCAACGCCTGACGCGTCTGAAGTCTTCGGCCCCGGAGCGCATCCCAGCGCTCCGGGGCCACCGGGCTTTCCGGACCGGATTCTTCTCACTTCCGGCGTACCAGGCAGGGGAGCCGGGTGGGCCGGGCCGTCGGACGACGGCCGAAACGTACACACCAGGGGACGAGTACAGATGCGACGACCGGCACAGGTCACCAGGAAGACCCTGATCACCATGGCGGCCGCGGGGGGTGTCCTCGCGATGGGCGGGGGCTACGCACACGCGGACTCCGTGGCCTCGGGGCACACCGCGAACTCTCCGGGCCTGCTGTCCGGGAACAACCTGCAGGCGCCCGTGGACGCGCCGGTGAACGTCTGCGGGAACACGATCAACGTGGTGGGAGCCCTCAACCCGGCCTTCGGGAACCACTGCGCGAACGGATCCGGCCAGGCCAAGCCGAAGCCGCCGAAGCCGGAGCACCCGGGCGACGACGAGCCGTGCGACGACCACCCGGGCAACCCGGGCGGTCCGGGCAACCCCGGTGGTCCCGGTAACCCGGGCGGTCCGGGCAACCCGGGCGGTCCCGGTAACCCCGGTGGTCCGGGTAACCCGGGCGGTCCCGGTAACCCCGGTGGTCCCGGTAACCCGGGCGGTCCGGGCAACCCCGGTGGTCCCGGTAACCCTGGTGGTCCCGGTAACCCCGGCGGGCCGGGTAACCCGGGCAACCCCGGCGGGCCGGGTACGCCCGGTAACCCTGGTGGTCCGGGTACGCCCGGCAACCCCGGTGGCCCCGGTACCCCCGGAAACCCGGGTACGCCGAACACCCCCGGCAGCGGTTCCGTCACCCCCGGTACGAACCCCGGTCCGGGGACCGGCAACAACCCCGGCCAGGCCGGCGGTCTCGCCGCCACCGGGACCGGTGACGTCCTCACCGCCGGGCTGCCGCTCGCAGGCGGCCTGCTGCTCGCCGGCACCGTTCTCTACCGGCGGGCCCGCAACGCCGCCTGACGGGCGGTCACGGCGCGGGCCCCGCCTCCGGGGCCCGCGTCACCAGGTCGCGCGGACCTGACGGATGATCCGGCGGCGCAGTCGCACACGGCGACTGCCGTCCCGGTACAGGCTCAGCCGGTCGAGTTCCCAGTTCCCGTACTCGGCATGGTCGGTCAACAGGCGGGTCGCCTCCTTGCGAGGAACACCGCGGGGCACGTACACGTCGACAAATTCGTATTCCGGCATCGAATCTATTGTGCGGGCAGAGCCCTGCTACGGATAGCGTCTGCTCTATGTCTGATGCCGATCTGCCCACTGTTGCCGAGGTACGCGCCGCCGCCGAGGCGGTCAAGGCCGCGCTCGACCGTCACCTCGCCGCGGTCGAGCGCAGGGCCGGGGACGAGGATCCGGACGTCTACGCCGCGTTCAACGAACTCGCCGCCGCTGCCGAGGTGTACGACGAACTCCTCTACGACCGCTACGACGAGGTCACCCCCTTCGAGATCCCCACACCCGAGGACGGCGTCCCGTACACCGGCCCCGCCGAGCCCGCCGCCTTCAGCGTGCTCATCCGCCGCGACTACGCCGTGGTCGAACCGGCCCGGCTGATCGCCCAGGCCGAGCGGGTCGCCGCGCACGACCGCGACGCCGGTTTCGTGGGCGACGGCGGCAGCGCCGACGCGCTGGGCGTCCTCTTCGGGGAGTACGAGCCCGACGAGATCGCCTCCCGCTACAAGGACTTCGGACTGGAGGAAGGCGACTCCACGCTCTGGATCGCGGCCTCGGACGAGGTGTCGGAACCGGGGGAGTGGCTGGGCTCGCCCTTCGGGCACATCGATCCGCAGGACGTGCTGCACCGGTTCGACGTCAGCTCCGTCTTCGACGAGGAGGCCGACGACTTCGACGAGGACGAAGCCGCGGAACCGGGGCTGACCCCCGCCTGACCCCGTCGACCGGGGCCCGGCCGGGGCCCCGCACGTGCTGGACCCCGTGTCCCCCCGCCTGCCCGGGCGGGGGGACACGGCCGGTTCACCGCGGCTGCGCGCCCGCCGTCGCGAGCGCCGTCAGCAGGCCCGTCAGACGCGTCGTACGCGGCTTCGCCGGCACCTCGGCCACCGCGTGCGGCAGTGCCTGGTCGACCCCGTGCACCACGGACAGGTGCCGCTCGCCCCGCCCGAACGCCGTGTAGACCCAGTCCCGCGACAGCGCCTGCGCCGCGTCACCCGGCAGTACGACGACCACCGCCGGCCAGCGCGTGCCCACGGCCTGGTGCGCCGTCACCGCCCAGCCGTGCCGCACCCGGGACTCGACCAGCTCCTTCGGCACGACGATCCGCTCACCCGCCCGGTCCAGGTGCAGGCCCTCGGCGTCGGCCGACACCACCCGGGCCGCCAGCGCCCGCCCGGCGGACGGCACGTGGACAACCCGGTCACCGGGGTCGAAGCCGCCGAAGCGGCCCGGACCGGGATTCAGGCGCTCCTTCAGGGCGGCGTTCAGCGCCCGGGTGCCCGCCGGGCCGCCGTGGCCCGGGGTGATCACCTGCACGGTGTCCGCCGGGATCCCGAAGGCCCGCGGCACCGACTCGGCCACCAGCTGGACGGCCCGGTGCACCGCTTCCCCGGCGTCCTTCACCGGGACGATGACGACCTCCTTGCCGGGGGCGTCGACCTGGTTCAGCTCCCCGATGCCGATTCCGGAGACGAGCTCGCCGAGCGGGCCCGGGTCGGGGGTGCGGGAGACCAGCTGCGGGCAGGTACGGGCCGCCAGCACATCGGCGAAAACCCGCCCGGCCCCGGCGGACCCGAGCACACCGGGATCCCCGGAGAGCACCAGACGGGCCCCGTCCGGGACGCACTCCACCAGCGCGGCCGCGGTCTCCACGTCCAGCTGCGGCGCGTCCAGCACCACCAGCAGGTCCAGCGCGAACTGGCCGTCCGCGTCCCGCCCGGGCCCCTCGGCGCCGGACAGCAGCCCCGCCACGGTCACCGGGTCCGGGCCGCCGCCGGGGGCGTGCGCGGCCACGCACACCCGCAGGCCCAGCTCCCGGGCCGCGGTGGCCAGGGCGGCCGGTTCGGCGCGGGCGGCCTCGCCGCCGGTGTGGGTGACCAGGCCGTGGTCCGCGACCGCGCGGATCAGCTCGGCGGCGGAGGGGCTCGGCGCGGAACCGGCGGCCCGCTCCCACCGCGCCGCGTCGCCGAAGGGGCCGGCGGCCAGCCGGGCCAGTCCGTCGGCCAGGCTCTCCTCGGCCATGGCGGCACCTTCCAGGCCCACCAGCACACGTACGGGCTGCTCGGCGTCCTCGGTGTCCTCGCCGGCCGGCGGTCCCAGGGGCTCCTGGAAGACCAGCACCGAGCCCTCGCCGACGGCCTGTTCCAGCGCTTCGGCCGGAACGGGTACGCCGTACTGGGCCAGCGCCTTCTCCAGCACCGGGGCCTCCAGGGCCGTGTGCCCCTTCAGCCCGGCCTGGGCCAGCAGCCAGCCCACCAGGACGGCGGTGCGGCGCTCGTCCCCGGGGCCCGCCCCGGGGCCCAGCAGGGCCCGGGCGAAGCCGTCTGCCTGGGCCGGCCGCACGGCGGGCAGCGACAGCAGCCGCCAGGGGTTCTCGGTGAGCTGCCCGGCGGCGTCCTCGCCCAGGGCCGCCGCGGCGGGGGCGGCCAGGGCCTCGGGGGCGCCACCGCGGGCCAGTACGGCCCGTACGCCCTCGACGGCGTCGGCGGAGGGCGCGGCCGCGGCCGTCGGCGCCGGGGCGGCCGGGCGCGGTGCGGCGGGAGCGGGAGCCGGCCTGCGGGGAGCGGCCGGGGCCTCGTCGAAGTACACGGCGGAGGGCTTCGCACCGCTCTCCACGGCCCGTACGGCGGCCAGCAGGTCGGCGGCCTTCCCGCTGAGCTTCGCCCCGGCCTCGACGGGCGCCTCGCGCTCGGCCTTGCGCCGGGCGATCCGCTCCCGCTCGATCTTCTGGGCGGCCAACTCGGCCTGGGCCTCGGAGAGCGCGGGCGCCGCCTGGGCCTCGGCGGCCGGCTCGGCGGTGCCCTCGGGGCCGGCCCCGGCCTCCGCGTCGGCCCCGGATCCGGCTTCGGCCTCGGATCCGGCCGCGTCGTCGGTCGGCGCCGGGCCGGTCCCCAGGTCCGCCTCGGAGGCAGGCCCTGCGGGGCTTTCCCCCTCCCCGCCCCTTCCCGAAACCGGGGGCGCCGCCCCCGGGTCCCCGTCACCGGCTTCGCCGTGCGCGGCGACCGGCCCGGTCCCGTCCTCGGCCGCGGCCGGTTCGGCGGTCCCGGACCCGTCCGGCTCCGCCCCGTCGGTCGCGGTCCGGTCGTCGTCGGCCGCCGGGTCCGCTTCCGCTTCGGCGGCTGCGGACGGCTCGGCCTCCGGGGTGGCCGGGTCCTCCGCGGCAGCGGTATCGGCCTGAGGGTCCGTACTCACAGCGTGCTCCAGTCCTGATCGGGGTAGCGGTGCACCGGAGCCGAAACATCGTCCAGCGCCCGGCAGATCTCCTCCGGAAGACTAAGGGCCTCCACCGACAGCGCGGCTTCGAGCTGCGCGGACGTCCGCGCACCGACGATCGGCGCCACCACCCCCGGCCGGTCCCGGATCCATGCCAGGGCCACCTGGAGCGGGGTCACGGCCAGCCCCTGGGCCGCGGTCACCACCGCGTCCACGATCCGCCCGGCCGCCTCGTCGAGGTACGGGTCCACCAGGGCGGCCAGCGACTCCGAGGCGCCCCGGGAGTCGGCCGGGGTGCCGTCCCGGTACTTGCCCGTCAGCACGCCGCGCCCCAGCGGCGAGGAGGGCAGCAGGCCGATTTCGAGGTCCAGCGCGGCCGGCAGCACCTCGCGCTCCACCCCGCGCTGGAGCAGGGAGTACTCCATCTGCGTCGAGGCGATCCGGGTGCGCACCCCGGCTGCCGCGAGCTGCCAGGTCGCCGCCTTCGCCAGCTGCCAGCCGCAGAAGCCCGCGAGTCCCGCGTACCGGGCCCGGCCGCTGCTCACCGCCAGGTCCAGCGCCTGCAGGGTCTCCTCCAGCGGGGTCGCGGGGTCGAAGGCGTGCACCTGCCACAGGTCGACGTAGTCGGTGCCCAGCCGGTCCAGCGAGGCGTCGAGGGCGGCGAGCAGGTGCCCGCGCGAGCCGTCGAACCTCCGGTCGGGGTCCGGCACGCTGCCCGCCTTGGTCGCGATCACCAGGTCCCGGCGCGGCACGAGCCCGCCCACCAGCTGCCCCAGGAGGTACTCCGCCTCACCGCCTCCGTAGACGTCGGCGGTGTCGACGAGCGTGCCGCCCGCCTCCCAGAACGTCTTCACCTGCTCGGCGGCGGCTTCCTCGCCGGTGTCGCGGCCCCAGGTGAGGGTGCCGAGGCCGATCCGGGAGACGCGCAGTCCGGTGCGGCCGAGATGCCTCTGCTCCATGAGCGCTGAGACTACTGGGGCGCTGACGCGGAGGACCTTGGCGCGCTACAGTCCCCGCACACCAACGTTACTGATCGGTAAACCGGTAAGGGGACGACACATGCGGCTCGGCATCAATCTTGGTTACTGGGGTGCGGGCATGGACGCCGACAACCTCGCCGTCGCCCAGGAGGCCGACCGCCTCGGTTACGACGTCTGCTGGGCCGCCGAGGCCTACGGCTCCGACGCCCCGACCGTGCTCGCCTGGGTCGCCGCCCAGACCGAGCGCATCGACGTCGGCTCGGCGATCATGCAGATCCCGGCCCGCCAGCCCGCCATGACCGCCATGACGGCGGCCACCCTCGACTCCCTCACCAAGGGCCGCTTCCGGCTCGGCCTCGGCGTCTCCGGACCGCAGGTCTCCGAGGGCTGGTACGGCGTCAAGTTCGACAAGCCGCTGGCGCGCACCCGCGAGTACGTGGAGATAGTCCGCAAGGCCATGAGCCGCGAGCGGCTCTCGTACGACGGCGAGCACTGGACCCTGCCGCTGCCGGACGGCCCGGGCAAGCCGATCAAGCTGACCGTGCACCCCGAGCGCGAGCACATCCCGCTCTACATCGCCGCCATCGGGCCGAAGAACCTGGAGCAGACCGGCGAGATCGCCGACGGCGCCCTGCTGATCTTCCCGGCCGCCGAGCACCTGGAGGCCACCGCCCTCACCCACATCCGGGCGGGCCGCGAGAAGGCAGGGCTGACCATGGAGGGCTTCGACGTCTGTCCGACCGTGCCACTGGCCCTCGGCGAGGACGTGAACGCGCTCGCGGACATGTTCCGCCCGTACACCGCCCTGTACGTGGGCGGCATGGGCAGCCGGAAGCAGAACTTCTACAACCAGCTGGCCCAGCGCATGGGTTACGAGAAGGAAGCGGCCGAGATCCAGGACAAGTACCTGGCGGGCGACAAGACCGGCGCGGCTGCAGCCGTCCCGCACTCGCTGATCGACTCGACGACACTGCTCGGCCCGGTCGCGCGGATCGCCGACGGGATGCGGGCCTACGCGGAGGCCGGGGTCACCACCCTCACGCTCGCCCCGGCCGGCTTCACGCTGGACGAGCGGATCGCCGCCCTGCGTGCCGGTACCGAGGCCATGGAGCTGGCCGGTCTCGCCTGACCGGGCGGACCGGATCGCACGGCTCGAAGGGCTCGTGCGGAACGGGCGGCGGCCGGCTGATCCGGTGCCGGCGGACGTACGCCGGCACCGGTGAACGCTTCTGCGGCCGTGGTGGGGGCTCGGGGGGTCTTCCCCGCCACGGCCGACACAGCGAACAACGCCGCGGGCGCCCGCGGGGTTACGCGTGGCGGTCCAACCCCCGATTTCGTTCATTCGGACGAGTAGTGCGACCTATCGGTTGCCCGCCCCGTCCACCGGCGTTTGACTCGTTCCATGCTCTCTGCCCGCAGCCTGTTCCAGGAGATCGTCGACAACGACGACTCCTTCCAGCTGTTCTGCTCCATCGCCGCCAGCGGGGAGACCCAGGGCGGCTGGGAGAACGCCCGTATCGCGGCCCTGGTGCCGGACGGCATGCGCCACCTCGCGCCCAAGATCACCCGGCACGGCGCCGACGAGGACAAGCACGGCCGGATCTTCAACGCCCTGCTCCGCAAGCGCGGCCTGCCCGCCGTCCCGGTTCCCCCCGAGACCGACTACACGATGCTGCTGGAGCGGCGCGGCATCGGCCTCGCGCACGAGAAGCTCCGCCGCGAGCTGGCGCTGACCGAGGAGGACATCGTCGTCTACCTCGCGCACAGCCGCGTCACCGAACAGCGCGCCGCCGACCAGATGGACATGCTGGTCAGGTACTTCGGCGACCACCCCGAGGTGGGCAGGGCGATCCACATGATCAGCCACGACGAGGACAACCACCTCGCCTACTGCCACGAGGAACTGCTGCGCCTCGCCCGGGCCGGTCACGGCCGGACCATCCAGCGGGTGCTCCGCGAGAGCGCGCTCGCCGAGATCTCCGTCTACCGGGACGTGAGCCTCGCCGTCATGAGCCACATGGGACGGCTGCTGCACTGGCCCGCCCCGAAGGCGGCCGCCCTGGCCGCCGGCATCCGGGCGATGTACGCGTACGAGCGGTTCAGCGGCTGGCACCGGATGGTGAACCTGCGGCCGCCGGAGCGCCTGGACGCCCTCGGCGGCACCCCCGCCGACGCGGGCGCCTTCGCCCACACCCCGCGCGAGAGGGAACTCAGAGCCAGCCCCGGCGCTTGAACATCCGGTGCAGGCCCAGACACGCGCCCGCCATGACCACCAGCACCGCCGGATAGCCCCAGGTGTGCCGCAGCTCCGGCATGTGGTCGAAGTTCATCCCGTAGATCCCCGCCACCATGGTGGGGACGGCCGCCATCGCCGCCCACGCCGAGATCTTGCGCATGTCGTCGTTCTGCCGGAGGCCCATCTGCGCGAGGTGCGCGGCGAGCGCGTCCGACAGCAGCCGGTCCAGGCCCTCGATGTACTCGTTCGCCTTGGTCAGGTGGTCGGCGACGTCGCGGAAGAACGGCTGGGCGTGCTCGTGGACGAACGGCACCTCCCCGAAGGCGAGGCGGTCCATCGGCTGGAGCAGCGGGCTCGTCGCCCGCCGGAACTCCAGCACCTGCCGTTTGAACCCGTAGATCCGGGCGGCGGTGTTCTTGGTGTCCGAGGCGTTCGGGGCGAAGACCTCCGCCTCCAGCTCCTCCAGGTCCGCCTGGAGTTCGGCCGCCACCTCGATGTAGTGGTCGACCACCGCGTCCGACACCGCGTACAGCACCGCCGTCGGGCCGTGCCGCAGCACGTCCGGCTCCTGCTCCAGCCGGTGGCGTACGGCGGCCAGCGGGGCCCCCTCGCCGTGCCGGACCGTGACGACGAACGAGTCCCCTATGAAGACCATCAGCTCGCCCGCGGTCACCGTGTCCGTGTCCTCGTCGTAGAGCACCGGCTTGAGGACGACGAACAGCGAGTCGTCGTACACCTCCAGCTTCGGGCGCTGGTGCGCGGTCAGCGCGTCCTCCACCGCCAGCGGGTGCAGCCCGAACTCCTGGCTGACGTGATCGAACTCCTTCGCGGTCGGCTCGTGCATGCCGATCCACAGGAAGGCGTCACCGGTCGCCCGGGCCTCGTCGAGGGCGTCCGAAAAATCGTCCGGCCCCTCGGTACGGCGGCCGTCCCGGTAAATCGCGCAGTCCACAATCACGCGGGGCATTCTTCCCTGCCCGCGGCCCGCCCGCACACCGCGGCAGCGCATACGCTGGCCCCATGGCCACGCTGATCCTCGTACGACACGGGCGGTCCACCGCCAACACCGCTGGGCTGCTCGCCGGATGGACCCCCGGCGTGGGCCTCGACGAGCGCGGCGCCGAGCAGGCCGCCGCGCTGCCCGGCCGACTGGCCGGGGTGCCGCTCGCCGCCGCCGTCACCAGCCCCCTGCAGCGCTGCCGCGAGACCCTCGCACCCCTGCTCGCCGCCCGGCCGGAGCTGGAACTGCACACCGACGAGCGGATCGGCGAGTGCCACTACGGCGAGTGGTCGGGCCGCAAACTGTCCGAGCTCTCCGACGAACCGCTGATGAAGATCGTCCAGCAGCACCCGTCCGCCGCCGCCTTTCCCGGCGGCGAGTCCATGCGCGCCATGCAGGCCCGCGCCGTGGACGCCGTACGCGACTGGGACGCGCGGATCGAGAAGGAGCACGGCAGCGACGCGGTCTTCCTGATGTGCTCGCACGGCGACATCATCAAGTCCCTTGTCGCGGACGCCCTCGGCATGCACCTGGACCTCTTCCAGCGCATCCACGTCGACCCCTGCTCGGTGACCGCCGTCCGGTACACCGCCACCCGCCCCTTCGTGTTCCGGCTCGGCGACACCGGGGACTTCGGCTCGCTCGTCCGGCGCCCCGCCGCACCGGAGGCCGTCGCGTCGGACAAAGACGCGGAAGACGCCGGGAACGCCGTCGTGGGAGGCGGCGCGGGCGCGGCTTGATCGCCCGGCGCAGTAGGGTGGACGGGCCAACACAAGGGCGCAGACCTGCCCCTGCCGCCGAGACTTGGAGACTGGACGTGCCCCGTCAGGTGTTCCTCTACGACCCCCCGGACCGCTTCGTGGCCGGCACGGTCGGTCTGCCGGGACGCCGTACGTTCTTCCTGCAGGCCTCATCCGGCCCCCGCGTCACCAGCGTCTCCCTGGAGAAGACCCAGGTGGCGGCGCTGGCCGAGCGGATGGACGAGCTGCTGGACGAGGTCGTACGGCGGACCGGCGGCAACGCCCCGGTCCCGGCCGTCGCCCCCGCCGAGGCCGCCGACACCGCGCCGCTGGACGTCCCCGTCGACGAGGAGTTCCGCGTCGGCACCATGGCCCTGGCCTGGGACGGCGAGGAACAGCGCATGATCGTCGAGGCCCAGGCGCTGGTCGAGCTCGACGCCGACTCCGACGAGGACCTCGCCGAGGCCGAGGAGCGGCTGCTCCAGGACGAGGAGAACGGCCCGCCGATGCTGCGGGTCCGCCTCACCGGCGCCCAGGCCCGGGCCTTCGCCAAGCGGGCCCTGGACGTCGTCAACGCCGGCCGCCCGCCGTGCCCGCTGTGCAGCCTCCCGCTGGACCCGGAGGGGCACGTGTGCCCGCGCCAGAACGGCTACCGGCGCCAGGTGTGACGGACATGGGGGAGCTGGAGGAACTGCTCGCCAAGGGCGAGCTCACCGTCGTCGGCCGGATCCGTGAGGCGTCCAACGCGGTCCTGCTGTGCAGCGTCTCGTACGGGGGCATGAGCGCCGACTGCGTGTACAAGCCGGTCAAGGGGGAGCGGCCGTTGTGGGACTTCCCCGACGGGAACCTCGCCCGCCGGGAGGTCGCCGCCTACCTGATCTCCGAGGCCACCGGATGGGGCCTGGTCCCCGCCACCGTGCTGCGCGACGGACCGTACGGCGAGGGCATGGTCCAGCGGTGGATCGAGGCCGAGCAGCCGGACGGGGACTCCCCGCTGGGCGCCCTCCTCGGACTCGTCGACGGCGAGGAGGCGGGGGAGGGCTGGAAGGCCGTCGCCCTCGCCGAGGTCGGCGAAGGCCGCACCGCGCTGCTCGTGCACGCCGACGACCCCCGGCTGCGCCGGCTCGCCGTCCTCGACGCGGTGATCAACAACGGTGACCGCAAGGGCGGCCACCTGCTGCCCGCCCCCGACGGACGGCTCTACGGCATCGACCACGGAGTGACCTTCCACACCGAGGACAAACTGCGCACCCTCCTGTGGGGCTGGGCGGGCGAGCCGCTGACCGACGAGGCCCGCGAGGTGCTGGCCGCACTGGCGCACGGGCTGGCCGAGGGAGCCCCGCTCGCCACCCGGCTGGCCGAACTGATCACACCGGTCGAGCTGGCCGCCGTACGGGACCGGGTGGAGCACCTGCTGCGCACCGGAACCCATCCGGAGCCGTCCGGGCAGTGGCCGTCGATCCCCTGGCCACCGGTCTGAACCAGCCATCAGCCGTACGCACAGAATCGGCCAGACCGCAAGAGTGCCGATCAAGACAACAGTGCAGGTCCAGTTCGTTTCCGGAACATCCGTCCGGTTAGGCTCGACACATGCATGCCTGGCCCGCTTCTGAGGTCCCCGCCCTTCCTGGCAAGGGCCGCGACCTCCAGATCCACGACACCGCGACCCAGGGGACGATCACCCTCGCCCCCGGTCCCGTCGCCCGTATCTACGTCTGCGGCATCACTCCGTACGACGCGACCCACATCGGTCACGCGGCGACCTACAACGCGTTCGACCTCGTACAGCGCGTGTGGCTCGACACCAAGCGGCAGGTCATCTACGTCCAGAACGTCACGGACGTCGACGATCCACTGCTGGAGCGGGCACTGCGCGACAACCAGGACTGGACCGAGCTGGCGGAGCGCGAGACGGCACTCTTCCGCGAGGACATGACCGCCCTGCGGATGCTGCCCCCGCAGCACTACATCGGCGCCGTCGAGGCCATACCCGGCATCGTGCCGCTCGTCGAGCGGCTGCGGGACGCCGGTGCCGCGTACGAGCTCGACGGCGACACCTACTTCTCGGTCGAAGCGGACCCGCACTTCGGCGGCGTCTCGAACCTCGACGCCGAGGCGATGCGACTGCTCTCGGCGGAGCGGGGCGGCGACCCCGAGCGCCCGGGGAAGAAGAACCCGCTGGACCCGATGCTGTGGATGGCCGCACGTCCGGGCGAGCCGAGCTGGGACGGCGGCTCGCTGGGCCGCGGCCGGCCGGGCTGGCACATCGAGTGCGTGGCGATCGCCCTCGACCACCTGGGCATGGGCTTCGACATCCAGGGCGGCGGCTCCGACCTGGCGTTCCCGCACCACGAGATGGGCGCCTCGCACGCGCAGGCCCTGACGGGCGAGTTCCCGATGGCCAAGGCGTACGTGCACGCGGGCATGGTCGCGCTGCACGGCGAGAAGATGTCGAAGTCGAAGGGCAACCTCGTCTTCGTGTCGGCGCTGCGCAGGGCCGGGGTGGACCCGGCGGCCATCCGCCTCGCACTGCTGTCGCACCACTACCGGGCCGACTGGGAGTGGACGGACGAGGTCCTCGCCGAGGCCGTGGCCCGGCTGGAGCGCTGGCGTGCGGCCGTGTCCCGGCCGGACGGCATCCCCGCCGACGCCCTGGTCGAGGAGGTCCGCGAGGCCCTGGCCAACGACCTGGACGCCCCCGCGGCGCTGGCGGCCGTGGACCGCTGGGTGGAGCTCCAGAACGCCACTGACGGCGACGACGAGTCCGCCCCCGGCCTGGTCTCCCGGACCGTGGACGCCCTCCTGGGCGTGGCCCTGTAACGCCGTCTGCGGGCCGTCTTCCGGGGGCTCCGCCCCCGGACCCCCGCGCCTCGAACTCCCCCAGCTACCGCTGGGAGGTGCCCCCTGGCGGGGCTGGATTTTCCAGCCCCGCCGGCGTTTTACGTGGAAGCCCTGTACACGGCGGACGGGCCGGCCGAAAGGCAGCCCCGCCGGCGTTCGAGGCGCGGGGTGTGGGGCGGAGCCCCACGAGGCCCCGGCCCCGCCCCGCTACGCGCCCGGGGTGTCCTCGCCCGGTTCCTCCGGCGGAGCCTCCGGGGGCGGTGGGGACACCGGCGGCTGCGGCTTCGGGGGACGGGGGAGGCCCCCGGTCGTGTCCCGCAGGTAGGAGCCGTCGCCCGGATCCGCCGCCGGGCCCGCCGCCGGGTCACGCCGGCGCAGGTACCGCTCGAACTCGCGGGCGATCGCGTCGCCCGAAGCCTCCGGCAGATCGGCCGTGTCCCGCGCCTCCTCCAGCGTCTGGACGTACTCCGCCACCTCGCTGTCCTCGGCGGCCAGTTGGTCCACCCCGAGCTGCCACGCCCGCGCGTCCTCCGGCAGCTCGCCCAGCGGGATCCGGATGTCGATCAGATCCTCCAGCCGGTTCAGCAGGGCCAGGGTCGCCTTCGGGTTCGGCGGCTGGGAGACGTAGTGCGGCACCGCCGCCCACAGGGACACCGCCGGGACACCCGCGTGCGTACACGCCTCCTGCAGGATGCCCACGATGCCCGTCGGGCCCTCGTACTTGGTCTCCTCCAGGTCCATCGTCCGCGCCAGGTCCGCGTCCGAGGTGACCCCGCTCACCGGCACCGGCCGGGTGTGCGGCGTGTCCCCGAGGAGGGCACCCAGGATGACCACCATCTCCACGCCCAGCTCGTGCGCGAAGCCGAGGATCTCGTTGCAGAACGACCGCCACCGCATGGACGGTTCGATCCCGCGCACCAGCACCAGGTCCCGCGGCTTGGCCCCGCCGATCCGGACCACCGACAGCCGCGTCGTCGGCCACGTGATCTTCCGTACCCCGTTGTCCAGCCACACCGTGGGCCTGTTGACCTGGAAGTCGTAGTAGTCCTCGGCGTCCAGAGCCGCGAAGACCTCGCCCTTCCACTCCCGGTCCAGGTGTGCGACCGCACCGGAGGCCGCGTCACCCGCGTCGTTCCAGCCCTCGAACGCGGCCACCATGACCGGGTCGATCAGCTCGGGCACGCCCTCAAGCTCGATCACCCAGGTCTCCTTCCGAAGTTCCCTTGTGTACGTGGGTCAGCCTAAGCCTTGACCAGGCACCGGCCACAGCCCACGACAGAGGGGCGGTTCCCCTCGGAACCGCCCCTCTTCCCCACCTGCGTGAGACCTATGCCTTACGGCCCAGCATCTCCTCGACACGCGCCCGGACGGACGCGTCGTCCAGACCGCGGATCGTCACCGTCGTACGGCGGCGCAGCACGTCGTCGACCGTCTCGGCCCACTCGTTGTCACGGGCGTAGGCGACCTGCGCCCAGATCTCCGGACCGTCCGGGTGGATCCGCTCGGCCAGCGCCGGGTCCTCGTTCGCGAGGCGCGCGATGTCGAAGGCCAGCGAGCCGTAGTGGGACGCCAGGTGGCGGGCCGTCAGCGGGTCCATCCGCGTCCCCGGCTCCCGGTCCACCAGCAGCCGGTGCGCGACCGCGTTCGGGTTGGCGACACCGGGCAGCGCGATCCGGCGCACCAGCGACTTCACCGGCTCCATGTCCTCGGTCAGCGGGCTGCCCGGGAGCTTCGCCAGCTTGTCCATGACCACACGGCCGATGTGGCGGTACGTCGTCCACTTGCCGCCGGCCACCGACAGCATGCCGCCGGCGCCCTCGGAGACGACCGTCTCGCGCTTGGCCTTCTCGACACCGCCGGGGCCGCCGGGCAGCACCCGCAGGCCCGCGAAGGCGTACGTCATCAGCGAGCGGTCCAGGTCGGCGTCCTTCACCGAGAAGGCCGCCTCGTCCAGGATCTGCGCGATGTCGGACTCGGTGGCACGCACGTCCGCCGGGTCGCCCTCGTACACCTCGTCGGTGGTGCCGAGCAGCAGCTGGTCCTCCCACGGGAGGGCGAAGGTGATGCGGTACTTGTCGATCGGGGTGGCCATGGCGGCCTTCCACGGCGACTTGCGCTTCATGACGATGTGCGCGCCCTTGGAAAGGCGGATCGACGGCATGGAGTGCTTGTCTTCCATGCGCCGCAGGTGGTCCACCCACGGGCCGGTGGCGTTGAGCACGACGCGCGCGTCGACCCCGAACTCGGTGCCGTCGAGACGGTCCTTGAGCTCGGCACCGGTGACCCGGCCGCCCGTCTTGCGCAGTCCGGTGACCTCGGCGTGGTTGAGGACGACCGCGCCCGACTCGACGGCCGCGCGGACCGTCATGACGGCGACGCGGGAGTCGTTCATCTGGTGGTCGTAGTAGACCGCGACGGCCTTGAGGTTGTCCGTCTTCAGACCCGGGTTGTCGGCGACGGCACGGGCCGGGGATATGACCTTGCCCATGCCGTCGCCGAAGGCCGAGAGGGCGGAGTAGGCGAAGACGCCCGCGCCCAGCTTGGCCGCACCCACCGGACCGCCCTTGTAGACCGGCAGGTAGAAGGTGAGCGGGTTGACCAGGTGCGGGGCCACGTCCTTGGCCAGCACCCGCCGCTCGTGGTGGTTCTCCGCCACCAGCTTGACCGCGCCGGTCTGCAGGTAGCGCAGGCCGCCGTGGACGAGCTTGGAGGAGGCCGAGGAGGTGGCGCCGGCGAAGTCGCCGGCGTCCACCATGGCAACCCGCAGGCCCGACTGCGCGGCGTGCCACGCCACGGAGGTACCCAGGATTCCACCACCGATGACCAGCAGGTCGTACGTGGCCTTCGACAGCTGCTCACGGGTCTGGGCGCGGCTGACGTTGGCACCGGCGGTCGGGTGCGTGCCCAGTGCGGGAACGCTCTGCAGGCTGCTCATATCTCTCTTAGCTCCTCGTCGATTGACTCAGCTGAGTGCGGTCAGCTGGCGTCTTCGTCGTCGACCCAGCCCATGGAACGCTCCACGGCCTTGAGCCAGCTCTTGTACTCGCGGTCCCGCTGCTCGGCGGGCATCCGCGGGGTCCACTCGGCCGCGCGGCGCCAGTTGGCGCGCAGGGCGTCGGTGTCGGGCCAGAAGCCGACGGCCAGGCCGGCGGCGTAGGCGGCGCCGAGGCAGGTGGTCTCGGCGACCATCGGGCGCACCACGGGGGCGTCCAGGAAGTCCGAGAGCGTCTGCATCAGCAGGTTGTTGGAGGTCATGCCGCCGTCGACCTTGAGGGCGGCGAGCTCGACGCCCGAGTCCTTGGTCATGGCGTCGGTGATCTCGCGGGTCTGCCAGGCGGTGGCCTCCAGGACGGCACGGGCGATGTGCGCCTTGGTGACGTACCGGGTGAGGCCGGCGATCACACCGCGGGCGTCGGAGCGCCAGTACGGGGCGAACAGGCCGGAGAAGGCCGGCACGAAGTAGGCGCCGCCGTTGTCCTCGACCGAGGAGGCCAGCGTCTCGATCTCGGCCGCGGACTTGATCAGGCCCATCTGGTCGCGCATCCACTGGACGAGCGAGCCGGTGACGGCGATGGAGCCCTCCAGGGCGTAGACCGGCTTCTGGTCGCCGATCTGGTAGCCGACCGTGGTCAGCAGGCCGCTGTAGGAGTTGATGATCTTGTCGCCGGTGTTCATCAGCATGAACGTTCCGGTGCCGTAGGTGGACTTCGCCTCGCCCTCGGCGAAACAGGTCTGGCCGAAGAGGGCGGCCTGCTGGTCGCCGAGCGCCGAGGCGACCGGGACACCGGCGAGGACGCCGTCCTTGACGTGGCCGTAGACCTCGGCGGAGGACTTGATCTCGGGGAGCACGTTGAGCGGGACGCCCATCGACTCCGCGATCTTCTCGTCCCAGGCGAGGGTGTGGAGGTTCATCAGCATGGTGCGCGAGGCGTTGGTGACGTCGGTGACGTGCGTACCGCCCTGGGCGCCGCCCGTGAGGTTCCAGATGACCCACGAGTCCATGGTGCCGAAGAGGATGTCGCCGGCCTCGGCGCGCTCGCGCAGGCCCTCGACGTTGTCGAGCAGCCAGCGGACCTTCGGGCCGGCGAAGTAGCTCGCCAGCGGCAGGCCGGTCTCGCGGCGGAAGCGGTCCTGGCCGACGTTGCGGCCGAGCTCCTTGCACAGGGCGTCGGTGCGGGTGTCCTGCCAGACCAGCGCGTTGTGCACCGGCTCGCCGGTGTGGCGGTCCCACAGCAGGGTGGTCTCGCGCTGGTTGGTGATGCCGATCGCCTTGACGTCCGAGGCGGTGATCTCCGCCTTGGCGATCGCGCCCGCCACGACCTCCTGGACGTTGGTCCAGATCTCGGTGGCGTCGTGCTCGACCCAGCCCGGCTTCGGGAAGATCTGCTCGTGCTCCTTCTGGTCGACGGCGACGATGCGGCCGTCGCGGTCGAAGACGATGCAGCGGGAGGAGGTGGTGCCCTGGTCGATCGCGGCGATGAAGGGGCCGGTGCTGGTGGTCATGTTGGCTGCTCCTGGCAGGTCGGGTGAGTAGGCGGAATCAGGAGGGCGGTGCGGATCTTACGATCTTGCCGGTACTGCTGATCAGGCGAACGCGATGTTGTACAGACCACCGGCGAGCACGGCGCCGACGAGCGGGCCGACCACCGGGATCCAGGAGTAACCCCAGTCGGAGCCGCCCTTGTTGGGCAGCGGCAGCAGGGCGTGCACGATACGCGGACCGAGGTCGCGCACCGGGTTGATGGCGTAGCCGGTCGGGCCACCGAGCGAGAGACCGATGCCGACGACCACGAACGAGGTGATCAGGACGCCGATGACACCGAGGCCCTTGCCGCCGTCCTGGAGGCCCTGGGTGAGGATCGCCAGGACCAGGACCGCGGTACCGATGATCTCGGTCGCCAGGTTCTGCACGACGTTACGGATCTCGGGGCCGGTGGAGAAGATGCCGAGCACCGGACCGGCCACGTCGTGCGGGTGCGGGTCCTCGGGACCGAGCTTGGCGTCGCGGATGTGCTCCGGGTCGGCGAGGTGCACGCGGAACTGACCGTAGTAGGTGATCCACATCAGGACCGCTCCGAGCATCGCGCCCAGCAGCTGGCCGGCGAAGTAGACCGGGGTGTCGCCCCACTCGCCGGTCTTGACGGCGAGACCGACGGTGACCGCCGGGTTGAGGTGCGCACCGGACAGCGGCGCGGAGACGTAGGCGGCGATCAGTACGGCGAAACCCCAGCCGAACGTGATGGCGAGCCAGCCCGCGTTGCGGGCCTTGGAGCTCTTGAGCGTCACTGCGGCGCAGACGCCACCGCCGAGCAGTGTGAGCAGGGCGGTACCGATGGTCTCGCCGATGAAGATGTCGGAGCTGGACACCCGCGACTCCTTTGTACGTCCAGGGGTGGGCGGACACCGGGTCCCTCCGGTGGTTCCGCGCACTCGGTGAGTGCTGCACCGGTCCGTGGCCTTGTCGCATCCTAGCGCGTATTGCCGGTAGGTGTTCGACAATGCCGACCGATGAACGGCAGTTTTCCGCCCAAGTGAAGAACGCGTCAAGGGTCGGCCAGGCCAAAGTGTCGGATCGTTACCGCTCGGTGCGATCAACCAAAACCAGCCATCTCAAGGCCAGGATGTGGCGAAAAACAGGCATAAAGAGGCCAGGGTGTGGCCAGGACCTGTTAAAGGAAGCTCAGAACCGGCCTGCGCCGAGATCGCGTGAAACCGCACGCGCACAGTCCCGCACCGACGCCACCAGGGCCGCACGGGGCTCTCCGGACTCGCCGCAGACCCGCTCCACCGCGCCCGCGACCGCCACCGCGCCGACCGGCATCCGCCGCCGGTCGTGGATCGGCGCCGCCACCGAGGCGATGCCCTCCCAGGTCTCCTCGACGTCGCAGGCCCAGCCGCGGGCCCGGGTCAGCCCCAGGATCTCCTCGAAGCCGGCGCCGTCCGTGACCGTACGGGGGGTGAAGGCCTCGCGCTCCACGTCGTGCGCCTGGGTGTGCGCCACCGGGTCGTAGGCGGAGAGCACCTTGCCCAGCGCGGTCGAGTGCAGCGGCTGCATGGCCCCGACCTCCAGCACCTGACGGCTGTCGTCGGGCCGGAACACGTGGTGCATGATCAGCACCCCGCTCTGGTGCAGCACGCCCACGTACACGCTCTCGCCGCTGGCCCGGGCCAGGTCGTCCGTCCACACCAGGGCGCGGGCGCGCAGCTCGTGCACGTCGAGATAGCTGTTGCCCAGACGCAGCAGCTCCGCGCCCAGCTGGTACCGGCCGGAGGCCGGGTCCTGCTCCACGAAGCCCTCGGCCTGCAGGGTGCGCAGGATGCCGTGGGCCGTGCCCTTGGCCAGGCCCAGCGAGGACGCCACGTCCGAGAGACCCAGCCGGCGCTCGCCGCCCGCCAGGAGTCGCAGCATCGCAGCGGCTCGTTCGAGCGACTGGATGTTCCGTGCCATCGCGCAGCCTCCTGCAGACCTTCGGTATTACTGACCATCTTGACGCGGTTCGACAATGCTGAACAGTATCGGTCGATGCCGACCTTGCGCACCGTCGGACAGCTGTTCGCCGTACCACTGCGGGGGACACCCCCGGGAAAGTCCCCGCCACAGAATGCAGTCCGCCACGTGGGACACCCACACCGGGGCGGCTGCCTCGCGGTTACTCTGGCCGCGTGCACCCTTGACACAGAGGGGGTGCAAAGCCGACAGCCGTCGCATCCCAGGGAGCACAACCATGGCTTCGTTGCCCACCTTGCCCGCTGACACCCAGACCCGGGCCGATGCCCTCCGGGAGGCGCTCGCGACCCGCGTGGTCGTCGCCGACGGAGCCATGGGAACGATGCTCCAGGCGCAGGACCCCACCATGGAGGACTTCCAGCAGCTCGAAGGCTGCAACGAGGTCCTCAACATCACCCGCCCCGACATCGTGCGCTCCGTCCACGAGGCGTACTTCTCGGTGGGCGTGGACTGCGTCGAGACCAACACCTTCGGCACGAACTACGCGGCCCTCGCCGAGTACGACATCGCCGAACGCAACTTCGAGCTCTCCGAGGCCGGTGCGCGCATCGCCCGCCAGGTCGCCGACGAGTTCACAGCCTCCACCGGACAGCAGCGCTGGGTCCTCGGCTCCATGGGCCCCGGCACCAAGCTCCCCACCCTCGGCCACATCAGCTACGCGCAGATCCGCGACGCCTACCAGACCAACGCCGAGGGCCTGCTCTCCGGCGGCGCCGACGCGCTGCTCGTCGAGACCACCCAGGACCTCCTGCAGACGAAGTCCTCGATCATCGGCGCCCGCCGCGCGATGGAAGCCCTCGGCGTCACCGTCCCGCTGATCTGCTCCGTCACCGTCGAGACCACCGGCACCATGCTCCTCGGCTCGGAGATCGGCGCGGCCCTGACCGCGCTGGAGCCGCTGGGCATCGACATGATCGGCCTGAACTGCGCCACCGGCCCCGCCGAGATGAGCGAGCACCTGCGCTACCTCGCGCGCAACGCCCGCATCCCGCTCTCCTGCATGCCCAACGCCGGGCTGCCCGTCCTGACCAAGCAGGGCGCGCACTACCCGCTCACCGCCCCCGAGCTGGCCGACGCCCAGGAGACCTTCGTCCGCGAGTACGGGCTCTCCCTGGTCGGCGGCTGCTGCGGCACGACCCCCGAACACCTGCGCCAGGTCGTCGAGCGGGTCCGCGGTACCGCGATCACCGAGCGCACCCCCCAGCCCGAGCCCGGCGCCGCCTCCCTCTACCAGACCGTTCCCTTCCGCCAGGACACCTCGTACATGGCGATCGGCGAGCGCACCAACGCCAACGGCTCCAAGAAGTTCCGCGAGGCCATGCTGGAGGCACGCTGGGACGACTGCGTGGAGATGGCACGTGACCAGATCCGCGAGGGCGCGCACATGCTCGACCTCTGCGTCGACTACGTGGGCCGCGACGGCGTCGCCGACATGGAGGAGCTCGCCGGCCGCTTCGCGACCGCCTCCACCCTGCCCATCGTCCTGGACTCCACCGAGGTCCCCGTCATCCAGGCCGGCCTGGAGAAGCTCGGCGGCCGCGCCGTCATCAACTCCGTGAACTACGAGGACGGCGACGGCCCCGAGTCCCGCTTCGCCAAGGTCACCCGACTGGCCCAGGAGCACGGCGCCGCGCTCATCGCGCTCACCATCGACGAGGAGGGCCAGGCCCGCACCGTCGAACACAAGGTCGCCATCGCCGAACGGCTCATCGCCGACCTGACGGCCAACTGGGGGATCCGCGAGTCGGACATCCTCATCGACACCCTGACCTTCACGATCTGCACCGGCCAGGAGGAGTCCCGGGGGGACGGCATCGCCACCATCGAGGCGATCCGCGAGCTCAAGCGGCTCCACCCGGACGTCCAGACCACCCTCGGCCTGTCCAACATCTCCTTCGGCCTCAACCCGGCCGCCCGCGTCCTGCTGAACTCGGTCTTCCTCGACGAGTGCGTGAAGGCCGGCCTGGACTCCGCCATCGTCCACGCCTCCAAGATCCTGCCGATCGCCCGCTTCGACGAGGAGCAGGTGAACACCGCCCTCGATCTGATCTACGACCGCCGCGAGGGCGACTACGACCCGCTGCAGAAGCTGATGGCCCTCTTCGAGGGAGTCAACACCAAGTCCCTCAAGGCCGGCCGCGCCGAGGAGCTCCTCGCCCTGCCGCTGGACGAGCGACTGCAGCGCCGCATCATCGACGGCGAGAAGAACGGCCTGGAGGCCGACCTCGACGAGGCCCTGCAGACCCGCCCCGCCCTCGACATCGTCAACGACACCCTCCTGGAGGGGATGAAGGTCGTCGGCGAGCTCTTCGGCTCCGGGCAGATGCAGCTCCCCTTCGTCCTCCAGTCCGCCGAGGTCATGAAGACGGCCGTGGCCTACCTCGAACCGCACATGGAGAAGACCGACGACGAGGGCAAGGGCACGATCGTCCTCGCCACCGTCCGCGGCGACGTCCACGACATCGGCAAGAACCTCGTCGACATCATCCTCACCAACAACGGCTACAACGTCGTCAACATCGGCATCAAGCAGCCCGTCTCCGCGATCCTCGAAGCCGCACAGGAACACAAGGCCGACGTCATCGGCATGTCCGGCCTGCTCGTGAAGTCGACCGTGATCATGAAGGAGAACCTGGAGGAGCTGAACCAGCGCAAGCTGGCCGCCGACTACCCGGTGATCCTCGGCGGCGCCGCCCTCACCCGCGCCTACGTCGAGCAGGACCTCCACGAGATCTACGAGGGCGAGGTCCGCTACGCCCGCGACGCCTTCGAGGGCCTGCGCCTGATGGACGCCCTCATCGCCGTCAAGCGCGGCGTCCCCGGCGCCTCCCTGCCCGAGCTCAAGCAGCGCCGCGTCGCCAAGCGCGACACGCCGGTGCTCCAGGTGGAGGAGCCGGAGGAGTCCGGCGGCCGCTCGGACGTGGCCGTCGACAACCCCGTCCCCACCCCGCCGTTCTGGGGCACCCGCGTGGTCAAGGGGATCCCGCTCAAGGACTACGCCTCCTGGCTCGACGAGGGCGCCCTGTTCAAGGGCCAGTGGGGCCTCAAGCAGGCCCGCGCGGGCGGAGCCACGTACGAGGAGCTCGTCGAGAGCGAGGGCCGACCGCGCCTGCGCGGCCTGCTGGACAAGCTGCACACGGAGAACCTGCTGGAGGCGGCCGTCGTCTACGGCTACTTCCCCTGCGTCTCCAAGGGCGAGGACCTGATCATCCTGGACGAGCAGGGCAACGAGCGGACCCGCTTCACCTTCCCGCGCCAGCGCCGAGGCCGGCGCCTGTGCCTCGCGGACTTCTTCCGTCCCGAGGAGTCCGGCGAGACCGACGTCGTCGGCCTCCAGGTGGTCACCGTCGGCTCGAAGATCGGCGAGGCCACGGCCAAGCTGTTCGAGTCCGACTCCTACCGCGAGTACCTGGAGCTGCACGGCCTCTCGGTCCAGCTCGCCGAGGCCATGGCCGAGTACTGGCACGCCCGCGTCCGCGCCGAGCTCGGTTTCGGCGGCGAGGACCCGGCCCAGGTCGAGGACATGTTCGACCTCAAGTACCGCGGTGCCCGCTTCTCGCTCGGTTACGGCGCCTGCCCCGACCTGGAGGACCGCGCGAAGATCGCGGACCTCCTCCAGCCGGAGCGGATCGGGGTCCACCTGTCGGAGGAGTTCCAGCTCCACCCGGAGCAGTCCACCGACGCGATCGTGATTCACCACCCCGAAGCGAAGTATTTCAACGCACGCTGAGCTCCACCGACGTACACTTGTCGGTCCCATACAGGCCGGTCGCCTGTTCCCCGGGGTGGTATGCCCCGCGGAAGAGGTGACCGGCCTTCTCGTCCCTTCTGAGAGGCATGCGCATGACGAGCACCGTTCCCGCCCCCGTCGCCCGTACGGCCGACGGTTCTGCCCTGCAGGCGGTGCTGCTCGACATGGACGGCACCCTCGTCGACACCGAAGGCTTCTGGTGGGAGATCGAGGCGGAGATCTTCCAGGAGCTCGGACACCGGCTGGAGGACGCCTGGCGGGACGTGGTCGTCGGCGGCCCCATGAGCCGCAGCGCGGCGTTCCTGATCGAGTCGACCGGCGCCGCCATCGAGCTCGCCGAGCTGAGCGTCCTGCTCAACGAGCGGTTCGAGGCCCGCATCGCCGACCGGGTGCCGCTGATGCCCGGCGCCGAGCGGCTGCTGACCGAGCTCGCCCGGCACAACGTGCCCACCGCCCTGGTCTCCGCCTCCCACCGCCGGGTCATCGACCAGGTCCTGCTCACCCTCGGCCGCGACCGCTTCACGATGACGGTCGCCGGCGACGAGGTGGCCCGGACCAAGCCGCACCCGGATCCGTACCTGTTCGCCGCGCGCTCACTGGGCGCGCACCCCTCGCGGTGCGCGGTCATCGAGGACACCCGCACCGGTGTGGCGGCGGCCGAGGCCGCCGGCTGCCGGGTCGTGGCCATCCCCTCGGTCGGCGTGATCGAACCCGCCCCCGGGCGGACCGTCGTCCGCTCGCTGGAGGACGTGGATCTGGCGTTCCTGCGCTCGCTCATCGTTCCGATGAACTGAGAGTGACGACGGGCCCGGCGGTCGGGCGCGCCCTCGACCCAAGCGGACACATCGGCATGCACTGACCCACATCGGTATGCATTGCAACGCAATGGAACCCCTTGAGTACGCTCCGTGCCGAACGGAACGCTGCTCGACCGCACCCTGACGGAAGGATCTTCCGTTGCAGGCCCCGGAGGCTGAAATTCCATCCCCTCCGGGGCTGTTGCGCAGGGTGAGCTTGGTCACGCTCCGCACCCCCGACGAGCCCACCCCGGGGCCCCCGCGGCTTCCAATGTGTCCACATTGATCAGCCCCTGACCGAATCTGCGCAGCCCTGCGCGTGAACAGGCAGTTCGCTCCGATCACGGTGCGATTACGCCCCAAGTCCGGCCAGTTCCAGCCATCCCGCCACGGGCCACTAGTGTCGAGCCAGGCACTGCGCCGCACCCAGCCGCGTCCCGGACACACACCCCTGTTCCGGAACCGCGTGGACCGATCGTCACTACACCGGCCCGATCGTTCCGCCCCGAACGGGCGACCGCCGCGAAGTGTCCTTCATACCGCTTTGAACAAGTGCCGGTTACAGGGAGTACTTCCAGCATGAACCGCAAGACCATGGTGCTGACGGCCGCGGCCGGACTGCTCACCCCCGCGCTGGCCGCCTGCGGCAGCGCGAGCGGCGGAGGAGCGGGATCCGGAGCGATCGTCGTCGGAACCACCGATCGGTTCGAGGCCGCAGACTTCGCTCCCGCCCCCTTCGACCCGGCCTACGCCTACGACGCCGGCGCCTGGAACGTCCTGCGCCAGACCGTCCAGACGCTGATGCACACCCCGCGCGGCGGCGGCCAGCCCGTCCCCGAAGCGGCCTCCGCCTGCCGCTTCACCGACTCCGGCAACGAGAGCTACCGCTGCACCCTGCGCCCCGGTCTGAAGTTCGCCGACGGTGAGCCCCTCACCGCCAAGGACGTCAAGTTCTCCATCGACCGCGTCCTCGCCATCAAGGACGAGAACGGTCCCTCCTCGCTCCTCTCCACCCTCGACAACGTCGAGGTCAAGGGCAACGACACCGTCGTCTTCCACCTGAAGACCCCCGACGCGACCTTCCCCTTCAAGCTCTCCACCCCCGCCGCCGGCATCGTCAGCGAGAAGAACTACGACGCCAAGAAGCTCCGCGAGGGCTTCGCCGTCGACGGCTCCGGCCCGTACACGATGAAGGCAGAGGTCAAGGACAACCGGCTGGTCCGCGCCGTCTTCACCAAGAACCCGCACTACAAGGGCGACCTCAAGCTGCAGAACGACAAGGTCGAGCTGCGCACCTTCACCGACTCCCCGGCCATGGGCAAGGCGCTCACCGACGGGAAGATCCACATGGTCTCCCGCACCCTGTCGCCCGCCCAGATCACCGCGTTCAGCGCCCAGCCGCCCAAGGGCGTCAAGCTGGTCCCGATGCCCGGCCTGGAGATCCGCTACATCGGCTTCAACACCGAAGCGCCCGTCGTCAAGGACAAGGCCGTACGCCAGGCGCTCGCCGCGGCCGTCGACCGCGGCCAGCTCATCTCCAAGGTCTACGGCAAGTCCGCCCAGCCCCTCTACTCGCTGGTCCCCACCAGCGTGACGGGCCACGTCAACTCCTTCTACAACAAGTACGGCGACGCCAACACGCCCAAGGCCGCCGCCCTGCTGAAGGAAGCCGGCATCAAGACCCCGGTCAAGCTGACCCTGCACTACACCAGCGACCACTACGGCGACGGCACCGCCGCCGAGTTCGACGCCCTCAAGGCCCAGCTGAACTCCACCGGCCTCTTCGACATCACCGTCCAGGGCAGCGAGTGGGCGGACTTCCGCCCCGCCCAGAAGAAGGGCGACCACGCCGCCTACGGGCTCGGCTGGTTCCCCGACTACCCGGACGCCGACAACTTCCTCGCCCCGTTCCTGGAGCAGGACAACTTCCTGGGCACGCCGTACGCCAACAACGCGGTACGCACCAGGCTCATCCCCGAATCCCGGCGGGCGGTCGACCGTACGATCGCCGTCCCCGCGATCACGGAGATACAGGACATCGTCGCCGAGGACGTGCCCGTCCTGCCCCTGTGGCAGGGCAAGCAGTACGTCGCCGCACGCGACGGGATCACCGGAGTGGAGTGGTCGGTCAACGCCATCTCCGACCTCCAGCTGTGGGAGCTCGGCCGCGGCGTAAGCGGCTGAGCAAGGCAACGACCGGCAGCGGAACTCGCGGGCCGGACCAACGAAACAGTTCGACTGTGAAGGACGTTCGCGTG
Source organism: Streptomyces venezuelae (assembly GCF_008642275.1). Classification (NCBI taxonomy): domain Bacteria; kingdom Bacillati; phylum Actinomycetota; class Actinomycetes; order Kitasatosporales; family Streptomycetaceae; genus Streptomyces; species Streptomyces venezuelae. The sequence goes on along the minus strand of NZ_CP029189.1, from coordinate 1,548,368 downwards.
AATCGACGTAACCAGTGGCTGGCGGCCCCGCTCGGCGCGGCCACCGCCGCCGCGCTGCTCAGCGGTTGCGGTTCGACCGATGGCTCCAATGCCGGCAGCGGCAAGGGCGTGGTCATGGGCATATCCGACAAGGTGAAGTCCGTCGACCCGGCATCGGGCTACGACCCGGGCTCCTGGCTGCTGTTCAACAACGTCTTCCAGTCGCTGCTGAGCTTCCCCAAGGGCGGCACCACCCCCGAGCCCGACGCCGCCCAGGCCTGCGGCTTCGAGGGCGCCGACAGCAAGCTCTACAAGTGCACCCTGCGCGACGGCCTGAAGTTCAGCAACGGCCACAGCCTCACCTCGAAGGACGTCAAGTTCTCCTTCGAGCGCACCCTGAAGATCAACGACGCGAACGGCCCGGCCGTCATGCTCGCCTCCATCGCGAGCATCGACGCCCCGGACGACAAGACCGTCGTCTTCAAGCTGAAGACCTCGGACGCCACCTTCCCCAGCAAGATCGCCTCCGGCGCCGGCTCCATCGTCGACCACGCCGAGTACCCGGCCGACAAGCTGCGCACCGACAACAAGGCCGTCGGCTCCGGCGTCTACAAGCTCGACTCCTTCGGCGAGAAGAGCGCCAGCTTCTCCGTCAACGAGTCCTACAGCGGCAAGGCCAAGGCCAAGAACACCGGCGTCACGCTGAAGTTCTTCAACGGCGACCAGGCCGGCCTCAAGACGACCCTGGAAAGCGGCGACGTCGACTTCGCCTTCCGCGGCCTCGCCGCCAAGGACATCGCCGCCCTCGCCTCCAGCAAGACCGGCGACAACAAGGTCGACGTCGTCCAGGGCACCGGCGCCGAGGTCGAGCACATGGTGTTCAACGTCAGCGACCCCGTCGTCGGCAAGCTCCCGGTGCGCAAGGCCATCGCCTACCTCATCGACCGCGAAGCCCTCGTCCGCGACGTGTACGCGGGCACCGCCACCGCGCTCTACTCCATCGTGCCGACCGGCATCGCCGGCCACACGACCCCGTTCTTCGACCGCTACGGCGGCACCCCCCAGCCCGAGAAGGCCAAGGCCGTCCTCAAGGCCGCCAACATCAACGGCAAGGTCAAGCTCACCCTGTACTCCACCCCGTCCCGCTACGGCCCCTCCACGGACCAGCAGTTCGAGGTCATCGCCAAGCAGCTCAACGACAGCGGCCTCTTCGACGCCGACGTCAAGTCCGTCGAGTACGAGCAGTACGAGAAGGACATCCAGGCCGGCAAGTACGGCGTGTACGTGAAGGGCTGGGTGCCCGACTACCCGGACGCCGACAACTTCACGCAGCCGTTCTTCGGCCCGGACAACGTGCTGAACAACAACTACGACAACAAGGAGATCACCGGGACGATCATCCCGTCGACCTCCGCGAAGTCCGACCGCACCGCGGCCAACACCGACTACAACCGCCTCCAGGACATCGTCGCCGACGAACTCCCGCTCATCCCGCTCTGGCAGGGCAAGCAGTACGCCGTCACCCGCCAGAACGTCAGCGGCCTGCAGTGGTCCCTCGACGCCTCGACCGTCTTCCGCTTCTGGGAGATCAGCAAGGGCTGACGCCACCGGTGCCGGGCCCGCCCCGAGAGGGCCCGGCACCATACGAGAGGGGCCGTACGCGCACGCGCGTACGGCCCCTCCCGCGTCCCCGGACCTCACCGGACCGGGCGGACCTGTCGAACCTGGCGGACCTACTGGGCCCCGGGACGCACCAGACCGCTCTCGTACGCGTACACCGCCGCCTGGACCCGGTCCCGCAGCCCCAGCTTCGTCAGCACATGCCCCACATGCGTCTTGACCGTCGTCTCGCTCACGAACAGATCCGCCGCGATCTCCGCGTTCGACAGCCCCCGGGACACCAGCTTCAGCACCTCCACCTCACGCTCGGTCAGCGTCCCCAGCGTGTCCGGAAGGCTCTCCTCACCCGACGGAAGATGCCCCGCGTACTTGTCCAGCAGCCGCCGCGTGATGCTCGGCGCGAGCATCGCCTCACCCGCCGCGACCACCCGGATCGCCTGCACCAGCTCGTTCGCCGGCGCGTCCTTCAGCAGGAACCCGCTCGCCCCCGCCCGCAGCGCCTCCACCACGTACTCGTCCAGATCGAACGTCGTCAGCACCAGCACCTTCGCCGGCCCGTTCCGCTCCGGACCCGTGATCTGCCGGGTCGCCTCCACCCCGTCCATCCGCGGCATCCGGATGTCCATCAGCACCACATCGGGCTGCAGCGCCCGCACCTGGTCCAGCGCCTGCAGACCGTCCCCGGCCTCACCGACCACCGCCAGGTCCTCCTCCGCCTCCAGGATCATCCGGAAGCCGGTGCGCAGCAGCGGCTGGTCGTCGACCAGAAGGACGCGGATCGCCACGGGGTCTACCTCGTATTCGTCGGACGGCAACGGCGGGCCCGACCATTCTGCCCTGACACCAAGATCAGGACTCCGCCGGGCGCTCCGCCCCCGGCCGCGGCGAAATCACCAGAGGATACGGCGGGGGAGTACCACCGAACTCCGGACACACCGCCTGATGATCACACCAGCCGCACAGCTTCGTCGGCCGCGGCCGCCACTCACCCGACTCCGTCGCCTCCCGGATCGCCTCCCACAGCGCGAGCAGCTTGCGCTCCACCCGCTCCAGATCCGCGACCACCGGGTCGTACGTCAGCACGTCCCCACTGCCCAGGTACACCAGCTGCAGCCGCCGCGGCACCACCTGCTTCAGCCGCCACACCACCAACGCGTAGAACTTCATCTGGAACAGCGCACCCTCGGCGTACTCCGGCCGCGGCGCCTTCCCCGTCTTGTAGTCGACGATCCGCACCTCACCCGTCGGCGCCACGTCCACCCGGTCGATGATCCCGCGCAGCCGCAGCCCCGACTCCAGCTCCGTCTCCACGAAGAACTCCCGCTCCACCGGCTCCAGCCGCGTCGGGTCCTCCAACGTGAACCACCGCTCGACCAGCGCCTCGGCCTCCGTCAGCCACCGCGCCAGCCCCGCCCCCTCGTCACCCGCCGGGAACAGCTCCGTCAGCTCCGGCCTCGACTCCAGCAACCGGTCCCACTGCCCCGGAACCAACGCCTTCGCCCGCGGCGCCGTCCGCTCCTGCGCCGGATGATCGAAAAGCCGCTCCAGCACCGCGTGCACCAGCGTCCCCCGCGTCGCCGCCGCACTCGGCTTCTCCGGCAGCCTGTCGATCACCCGGAACCGGTACAGCAGCGGGCACTGCATGAAATCGCTCGCCCTCGAAGGAGAGAGCGAAGAGGGCGCCACAGCGCTGGGGCTGGCGGCTTCGGCCGCGCCGGGCACGGCACCGGGGCTCGTCGTCATGCACAAAACCCTACGACCCGCCACCGACAGGACGCGCATACCATCGACGCCAAGCCCCCTCGCACTGCATGATCGGAGCATCACAACCCGCTACAGCACCACCCCGCGCACGAACAGAACACACTGGAAACACCAGCACCGAACGAAGGACAGCCGTGGCAGACACCGACGAAACCGGCGAGCGCTCAGGCGGCCGCTCCGGACCGGGCGGCGGACTCCTCATGGGCCGCCCCTTCGGCGTACCCGTCTACGTCTCACCCAGCTGGTTCCTCGTCGCCGCCCTCATCACCTGGGTCTTCGGCGACCAGCTGGACCGCGTCCTGCCCGACCTCGGACCCGTCCGCTACCTCGTCTCCCTCTTCTTCGCCGTCGCCTTCTACGCCTCCGTCCTGGTCCACGAACTCGCACACACCGTCGCAGCCCTGCGCTTCAAGCTCCCCGTACGCCGCATCCAGCTCCAGTTCTTCGGCGGAGTCTCCGAGATCGAAAAGGAATCCGAGACACCCGGCCGCGAATTCGTCCTCGCCTTCGTCGGCCCCCTGCTCTCCCTCCTCCTCACAGGAGCCTTCTACCTCGGCATGAAGGCCGTCGACCCGGCCACCGTCCCCGGCGTTCTCCTCGCCGGCCTGACGATCTCCAACCTCCTCGTCGCGGCCTTCAACCTCCTCCCCGGCCTCCCCCTCGACGGCGGCCGCATGCTCCGCGCCGTCATCTGGGGCATCACCGGCAAACCCATGACCGGCACCATCGCCGCCGCCTGGGTCGGCCGCGGCCTCGCGATCGCCGTCCTCCTCGGCCTCCCCCTGCTCACCCACACCGGAGTCCTCGGCAACCGCACCCAGGAAATCGGCGGCATGAACACCGTCATGGACGCGCTCCTCGCCGCCATCCTCGCCGGCATCATCTGGACCGGCGCCGGCAACAGCCTGCGCATGGCCCGCCTGCGCGAACACCTCCCCGAACTACGCGCCCGCACCCTCACCCGCCGCGCCATTCCCGTCGAGAACGCCACCCCCCTCTCCGAAGCCCTCCGCCGCGCCAACGAAGCCGGCGCCCGCGCCCTCGTCGTCGTCGACGGACAAGGCGACCCCACCGCCATCGTCCGCGAAACCGCCATCGCCTCCGTCCCCGAACACCGCCGCCCCTGGGTCGCCGTCAGCACCCTCGCCCAGGACCTCACCGACGGCATGAAGGTTTCAGCGGACCTCACCGGCGAAGAACTCCTCGACCACCTCCGCGCCACCCCCGCCACCGAATACCTCGTCCTCGAACCCGGCGGCACCATCTACGGCGTCCTGTCCACCCTCGACGTCGAAAAGGCCTTCGTGAAGGCCATGGCACGGCCCCAGTCCTGAAGCCAATACACTGGTCACATGTCCGAACCGACCGGTGCCGCCCGCCGACGCGGGCCCTTCGAGGTCGGGGACCAGGTACAGCTCACCGACCCCAAGGGCCGCCACTACACGTTCACGCTCGAAGCCGGGAAGAATTTCCACACCCACAAGGGTTCCTTCCCGCACGACGAGCTGATCGGCTCTCCCGAAGGCAGCGTTGTCCGCACCACCGGCAACGTCGCCTACCTCGCGCTGCGCCCCCTGCTCCCCGACTATGTCCTGTCCATGCCCCGCGGCGCCGCCGTGGTCTACCCCAAGGACGCGGGCCAGATCCTGGCCTTCGCCGACATCTTCCCCGGCGCCCGCGTCGTGGAAGCGGGAGTGGGCTCCGGCTCCCTCAGCAGCTTCCTGCTGCGCGCCATCGGCGACCAGGGCATGCTCCACAGCTACGAGCGCCGCGCGGACTTCGCCGAGATCGCCACCGCCAACGTCGAACGCTACTTCGGCGGCCCCCACCCCGCGTGGAAGCTGACCGTGGGCGACCTCCAGGACAACCTGGACGAGACCGACGTCGACCGCGTCATCCTCGACATGCTCGCCCCCTGGGAATGCCTGGAGGCGGTCAAGAAGGCCCTCGTCCCCGGCGGCATCCTCTGCTGCTACGTGGCCACCACCACCCAGCTGTCCAAGACCGTCGAGTCCATCCGCGAGATCGGCTGCTTCGCCGAGCCGCAGCCCTGGGAATCGATGATCCGCAACTGGCACGTGGAAGGCCTCGCCGTCCGCCCGGACCACCGGATGATCGGCCACACCGGCTTCCTCGTCACCGCCCGCCGCCTCGCGGACGGCGTCGAGCCCCCCATGCGCCGCCGCCGCCCCGCCAAGGGCGCCTACGGCGAGGACTACGACGGCCCCGGCAGCGACCGCTCCGCCTAAAGGCCCCGCAGACCCAACACAAAGGCGCTGTGGCACAGTTCCCCCGACCCACCCGGGAACTGCGCCACAGCGCCTTTTCGTTGTCCCGTGCACCAGGCCCGGACCCAGCCGTTCCCGCTCCCCGTCAGGTGTGGCACGATGCTGGCTCCCCGTCACCCTTCGCACAGGAGACACCCCGCGTGCCGCACAGCCACGCCGAGACGGCCCCGCTCCCGCACACCCTGGAGCACAGCCGCACCAGGCCCGTCCACTGGCTCGCCACGGCCACCGCCATGGCAGCCGTCATAGCCGCCGCAGGACTCGTACAGCCCGCCACCGGCACCCCGGCCGGCCCCACCACCGCGAGCGCCCCCGACACCCCCGCGAAGGGCCCCCAGGCCACCGCTCCCGACCCGGCAGCGGTCACCTACCCCCTCGACTGCAAGGGCGCCCCGCAGACCGTCACCACCAGCGCCCAGGGCGACCTCGACGGCGACGGCCGCCCCGAGACCGTGGCCGCCGTGCGCTGCGACGCCGGCTCCGGCACCCCGCCCCACGCGATCTACGTACTCACCCAGGACCCCGCCGACCGCACCCGCTCCCGCGTCGTCGCCACCCTGCTCGACACCGCGAGACGACAGACCGCCACCGAGCTCACCGTGCGCGACGGACTCGTCACCGCGACCCTCGTCGGCTACTCCTCGCCCGACGTACCCCGCTACAGCCCCGACACGAAACAGCTCGCCAAGTGGCGCTGGCGCGACGGAAAATTCCGCCAGGAGCTGACGGACTCGGCCGCCAGGAGTGTTTGAAGCGTCACTCGGCGTCCGGGCCGAAGACTTCCACCCTGTCCGAAACGCGCCTTACGTGAATACAGTCCCCCGGGCATTCCTTCGCCGAGTCGACCACGTCCTGCAGCAGCGTCAGCGGAACCGGAGTGGTCGCCCCCGCCTCCTGCAGCAGCTCGTCCTCCGCGCTCTTCACATACGCCAGACCATCGATGTCCAGCTCGAACACCTCAGGCGCGTACTGCACGCAGATGCCGTCCCCGGTGCACAGGTCCTGATCGATCCAGACCTCGAGCGGCTCGCCGGCCTCGCCGCCGCCGCCCGTCGGAGCCTCCTGCTGCACGGTCATATCTCCTGCCGTTCCCTGCGCTGAGTGATCCACCCCGGTCACAACCCGCAGCAAGTCGCGCGAGCCCTGACGGGTGTTGAACAGTTCGACCTTACAACCGCCTGCTTCCCGAGTTTGATGGGTGGGTATTTCCTTGGCGTGAGGGAGTACGCAAGGGTGAAGATCGGACACACCTCTACCGTCTTTGTGATCTAGGGGTTTCAATCACCACCAGCCCAGGTAGGGTCAGGAAGCGTCCAGCTCCCCTTGGAGGAGGTGAGGACCGTGGCAGCCCACGACGACGACATCAACCGCGGCATCCGGCCCGCGCGAGGGTCCGAGGACCCCGCCGGCCAGGTTGCCTATCTCGAGCAGGAAATCGCCGTCCTGCGACGAAAGCTCGCCGACTCTCCGCGGCACACGAGGATTCTCGAAGAGCGGATCGTCGAGCTCCAGACAAATCTGGCCGGCGTATCCGCACAGAACGAACGACTCGCGAATACCCTCCGTGAGGCCCGGGACCAGATCGTGGCCCTCAAGGAAGAAGTCGACCGGCTCGCACAGCCGCCGGCCGGTTTCGGTGTCTTCTTGCAGGCGAACGAGGACGGCACCGTCGACATCTTCACCGGAGGCCGAAAGCTCCGCGTGAACGTCAGCCCCAGCGTCGACCCGGAAGACCTCCGGCGCGGCCAGGAGGTCATGCTCAACGAGGCCCTCAACGTGGTCGAGGCCATGGAATTCGAGCGGGCCGGGGACATCGTCACCCTCAAGGAGATCCTTGAGGACGGCGAGCGCGCCCTGGTCGTCGGGCACACCGACGAGGAAAGGGTGGTGAGGCTCGCCGAGCCGCTCCTGGACATCACCATCCGCCCCGGCGACGCCCTCCTGCTCGAACCCCGTTCCGGCTACGTCTACGAGGTCGTCCCCAAGAGCGAGGTCGAAGAACTCGTCCTCGAAGAGGTCCCGGACATCGACTACGACAAGATCGGCGGCCTGGGCGACCAGATCGAGCTGATCCGCGACGCCGTCGAGCTCCCCTACCTCTACCCCGACCTCTTCAAGGAACACGAACTGCGGCCCCCGAAGGGCATCCTGCTCTACGGCCCGCCCGGCTGCGGCAAGACGCTCATCGCCAAGGCCGTCGCCAACTCCCTTGCCAAGAAGGTCGCCGAGGTCACCGGCCAACCCGCCGGAAAGTCCTACTTCCTGAACATCAAGGGCCCCGAACTCCTCAACAAGTACGTCGGCGAGACCGAGCGGCACATCCGCCTCGTCTTCCAGCGTGCCCGCGAGAAGGCGAGCGAGGGCACCCCCGTCATCGTCTTCTTCGACGAGATGGAATCCCTCTTCCGCACCCGCGGATCCGGAGTCAGCTCGGACGTCGAGAACACCATCGTCCCCCAGCTGCTCGCCGAGATCGACGGCGTGGAAGGCCTGGAGAACGTCATCGTCATCGGCGCCTCCAACCGCGAGGACATGATCGACCCGGCCATCCTGCGCCCCGGCCGCCTCGACGTGAAGATCAAGATCGAGCGCCCGGACGCCGAGGCCGCGAAGGACATCTTCGCCAAGTACCTCAAGGCCTCCCTGCCCCTGCACACGGACGACCTGTCCGAACACCAGGGCTCCAAGGACGGCACCGTCCACAGCATGATCCAGACCGTCGTCGAGCAGATGTACGCCGAAACCGAGGAGAACCGCTTCCTCGAGGTCACGTACGCCAACGGCGACAAGGAAGTCCTCTACTTCAAGGACTTCAACTCCGGCGCGATGATCCAGAACATCGTAGACCGGGCCAAGAAGATGGCGATCAAGGCCTTCCTCGAACACAACCAGAAGGGCCTGCGGGTCTCCCACCTGCTCCAGGCCTGCGTGGACGAGTTCAAGGAGAACGAGGACCTGCCCAACACCACCAACCCGGACGACTGGGCCCGCATCTCCGGAAAGAAGGGCGAGCGGATCGTATTCATCCGCACCCTCGTCACCGGAAAGCAAGGCGCGGACACCGGACGCTCCATCGACACGGTGGCAAACACCGGTCAGTACCTCTGACGAAGCGGGGCGGCTGCGGATGCCCACCCCGGGCATCCGCAGCCGACTGCTTTACCCCACCCCTTTACCGGCCGCTTTTCAGCCGGTGACGAGGCGGATCCAATGACGGAAATGATCTCCCCACGAGCGCGCAGTGGTTCTAGGCTCTTCCGTACCGCCGGACGCGCAGTGCGGGGACGGGCACCGCACAGCAACACGCACCGGAGCACCAGCGGTACTTGAGCGCCGCTCCCGAAAGGGGAGCGCCGCCGGGCAAGGAGGGCCGCATGACCGTACGGCGAGTAATGGGGATCGAGACGGAGTACGGGATCTCCGTCCCGGGGCACCCGAACGCCAATGCCATGCTCACCTCGTCCCAGATCGTCAACGCCTACGCGGCGGCGATGCACCGGGCGCGACGCGCCCGCTGGGACTTCGAGGAGGAGAATCCGCTGCGGGACGCCCGCGGCTTCGACCTCGCCCGCGAGGCCGCCGACAACAGCCAGCTGACCGACGAGGACATCGGCCTCGCCAACGTCATCCTCACGAACGGCGCACGCCTCTACGTCGACCACGCACACCCCGAGTACAGCTCGCCCGAGATCACCAACCCGCTCGACGCCGTCCTCTGGGACAAGGCCGGCGAGCGGATCATGGCCGAGGCGGCCGTCCGCGCCGCCCAGCTCCCCGGCGCCCAGCCGATCCACCTCTACAAGAACAACACCGACAACAAGGGCGCCTCCTACGGCACGCACGAGAACTACCTGATGAAGCGGGAAACCCCCTTCTCGGAGATCGTGCGCCACCTGACCCCCTTCTTCGTCTCCCGCCAGGTCGTCACCGGCGCCGGACGCGTCGGGATCGGCCAGGACGGCCGCGAGCACGGCTTCCAGATCAGCCAGCGCGCGGACTACTTCGAGGTCGAGGTAGGCCTGGAGACCACCCTCAAACGGCCCATCATCAACACCCGCGACGAGCCCCACTCGGACGCCGAGAAGTACCGCCGGCTCCACGTGATCATCGGAGACGCCAACCTCTCCGAGATCTCCATCTACCTCAAACTCGGCACGACCGCACTTGTCCTGTCCATGATCGAAGACGGGTTCATCAGCGTCGACCTGGCCGTCGACCAGCCCGTACGCACCCTGCACCAGGTCTCCCACGACCCCGACCTGCAGCACCTGATCACGCTGCGCAGCGGCCGGACGCTGACCGCGGTGCAACTCCAGATGGAGTACTTCGAGCTGGCACGCAAGTACGTGGACGAACGTTTCGGGTCCGACGCCGACGAGCAGACCAAGGATGTGCTGGGTCGCTGGGAGGACGTGCTGGGCCGGCTGGAGAGCGACCCGATGAGCCTGTCGGGGGAGCTCGACTGGATCGCCAAGAAGGAGATCCTGGAGGGGTACCGGCGGCGGGACGGCCTCGGCTGGGACGCGGCGCGGCTGCACCTGGTGGACCTCCAGTACTCGGACGTACGGCCCGAGAAGGGCCTGTACAACCGACTGGTGGCCCGCGGCAAGATGAAGCGACTGGTGGAGGAGCCGGCGGTCGAGCGGGCTCAGAGCAAGCCTCCGGAGGACACCCGGGCCTACTTCCGCGGCCGCTGCCTGGAGCAGTACGCGGACGACGTGGCGGCGGCGTCCTGGGACTCGGTGATCTTCGACCTCCCCGGCCGGGACTCGCTCCAGCGGGTCCCGACGCTGGAACCCCTGCGGGGGACCCGCAACCACGTCAAGGAGCTCCTGGACCGCTGCCGCACGGCGGAGGACCTGGTCCGGGTGCTTTCGGGGCAGTGAACGCGGCTGAAAGGCCTTCGGTCCGGGAATCATGAAGAGAACCGGACTGTGAAAGTACGGGGACGAATGTCGGACCCTCCCTATAGGGTCCGACGTAGGGTCTGATCTTGAGAGATCCCGAATCCCGGGGTCTCTCGACATGAGCGTGCGAACCGAGCGGGGTGAGGTAGACATGGCGACCAAGGACACCGGCGGCGGACAGCAGAAGGCGACGCGCTCGACCGAGGAGGTCGAGGAGGCGGCGGTCGAGGAATCGACCGACCTCAAGGAGCGCCAGGAGAAGCTCTCCGACGACGTCGACTCCGTACTTGACGAGATTGACGATGTACTCGAGGAGAATGCCGAGGACTTCGTGCGGTCCTTCGTTCAAAAGGGTGGCCAGTAGGCCGGGTTTGCCTTCGATTTGAAGGTGGGTCGGCGGTGCTGGGGCTAGTGAAGCGGTGCTCCTGGTGCGGTGAGGAGAAGCCGCATCGGGAGTACGCCTCCAAGCGAGCCACCCTCGACGGATTTCAACGGCACTGCCGTGCTTGCGGTGACGAGTCCCGCCGAAAGCGCGAGCAGACCATGGGCAGGTCGCATAGGCCCAGCGCTCCTGAAGGGCACAAGTTTCGCCTCGGGTGCGGCGACGAGAAGCCGCACTCCGAGTGGCACCGGAAAACGTCAGCTCCCGATGGCCTTGCGACGCGTTGCAAGGCATGCCGAGCAGTCGGACGCCGGGTGGGTCATCTCGAGCGCTCGTACGGCATGACCGAGGCTGATCGCGACGAAATGATCGGCGCTCAAGGCGGGGTCTGCGTGATCTGCCAAAAGGCTCCGGCCGAGCACGTTGATCACGATCATCAGACGGGTAAGGTCCGAGGCGTACTGTGCTTCAGCTGTAACGCAGCCCTGGGGCAGTTCAAGGATCGGCCGGACGTCATACGGCGTGCAGCCGCTTACGTGGAAGGAAACCTGTGGAACCCAACACTCGTAGCACAGGGCGTCTACCGGCAGCCTTCCTGACGCCGGGGTCCTCGTCCTTCATGGACTTCCTGGGCGCGCACTCGCCCGAGATGCTGCCCGGCAACCGCAAGCTGCCGGAGGGTGTCGTCGAGGCGCCGCACGGGACGACCATCGTCGCCGCCACCTTCCCCGGCGGGGTCGTCCTCGCCGGTGACCGGCGGGCGACCATGGGGAACATGATCGCGCAGCGGGACATCGAGAAGGTGTTCCCGGCCGACGAGTACTCCGCCGTCGGTATCGCCGGTACGGCCGGCCTGGCGGTGGAGATGGTCAAGCTGTTCCAGCTGGAGCTGGAGCACTTCGAGAAGGTGGAGGGGACGACCCTGTCCCTGGAGGGCAAGGCCAACCGGCTCTCCACCATGATCCGCAGCAATCTCGGCATGGCGATGCAGGGCCTGGCGGTCGTGCCGCTGTTCGCGGGGTACGACGAGGCCAAGGAGAAGGGCCGGATCTTCTCCTACGACGTGACCGGCGGCCGCTCCGAGGAGCACGGTTACGCCGCCACCGGGTCCGGTTCGATCTTCGCGCGGGGCTCCATGAAGAAGCTCTTCCGTCCTGATCTGACGGAGGAGCAGGCCACCACGCTGGTCGTCCAGGCGCTCTACGACGCCGCCGACGACGACTCGGCGACCGGTGGGCCGGACCTGTACCGCCACATCTACCCGATCGTCACCGTGATCACGGACGAGGGGTTCCGCAGGCTGACCGACGAGGAGTCGCAGGAGCTCGCCCGTACGGTCACCAACCGCAGGCTGGAGCAGCCCGACGGCCCGCGCGCCGCCCTGCTCTGACCATCCGTCGCCCCGTAGGAGCCCAGAAGAAAGGGACGGACAGCCGGTGTCGACTCCGTTCTATGTGTCACCCCAGCAGGCCATGGCCGACCGGGCCGAATACGCCCGCAAGGGCATCGCCCGCGGTCGCAGCCTGGTCGTGCTGCAGTACGCCGACGGCATCGTGTTCGTCGGTGAGAACCCGTCCCGTGCGCTGCACAAGTTCAGCGAGATCTACGACCGGATCGGCTTCGCGGCCGCCGGCAAGTACAACGAGTACGAGAACCTGCGGATCGGTGGTGTGCGGTACGCGGATCTGCGTGGATACACCTACGACCGTGACGATGTGACGGCCCGTGGGCTGGCGAACGTGTACGCGCAGACGCTCGGCACGATCTTCTCGTCGGCGGGTGAGAAGCCGTACGAGGTGGAGCTGGTGGTCGCGGAGGTCGGTACGACGGCCGCCGGGGACCAGATCTACCGGCTGCCGCACGACGGGTCGATCGTGGACGAGCACGGTTCGGTCGCGGTCGGTGGCAATGCCGAGCAGATCAGTACCTTCCTGGATCAGCGCCACCAGGACGGGATGACGCTGTCGGAGGCGCTGAAGCTGGCGGTGCAGGCGCTGTCCAGCCAGGCCAACGGTGCGGACAAGGCGATTCCGGCCGAGCGGCTGGAGGTCGCGGTGCTGGACCGGACGCGGTCGCAGCAGCGGAAGTTCAAGCGGATCCGGGGCCGGCAGCTGTCGCGGCTGCTGGAGGCGGACGTGACGGCGGCGGTGCAGGCGGATGCCGTGTCGAACGACGAGGCGCCGGAGGACGACGCCGAGTAGCCGCAGTGTGTGTGGGGCCCCGGTTCGCCGTTCGCGGCGGGCCGGGGCTTCGTCGTGTCCGGGGCGCTACGGCTGCGGCGCCGGGGCGGGGCCCGTGGAGTCGCGGACGACGAGGTGGACGGGGATGTCGGGGGCGGTCCAGGCGGTGCCTTCGAGGACGGCGAGGAGGGCGGTCATGCCTTGTTCGCCGACGCGTTCGGCGGGGAGGTGGACGGTGGTGAGTTCGG